>JANPKX010000556.1:0-2400 GCA_031426235.1 Alphaproteobacteria bacterium
TGACCACGCTGACGCTGTCGAACACCGCGTCCACGGCGTAGCGCGGGGCGCCGACGACGCCCGCCAGCACCTCCTGCTCGCGCAGCGGGATGCCCAGCTTCTTGTAGACCTCCAGGATTTCAGGATCGACCTCGTCGAGGCTGCCGATGCCGACCTTTTCCTTAGGCGCGGCGTAGTAGTAGCTGTCCTGGTAGTCGATGCGCGGAAAGTTGACCTTGGCCCAGTCGGGCTCATCCATGGCCAGCCAGCGCTCGAAGGCGTCGAGGCGCCAGTCCAGCATCCACTGCGGCTCGTTCTTCTTGGCCGAGATGAAGCGGACGATATCGGCGTTCAGACCCTTAGGCGCGAAGTCCTGCTCGATGTCCGAGACGAAGCCGTGCTTGTATTTCTCAAGGCTTGCGACGTGTTCGACGGTCTGTTTGACGGCGGCCATCAGGCGACCTTTCTATGGCGCTCGGCATGGCGGGCTTGCAGGCCCAGCCACGTCTCGGCGAAGTGATCCCAGTCGGCCCGCGTGGTGTCCCAGCCGCCGCTGACCCGGATGGCGCAGGCGGCCAGGTCGCCCTGGCCCATGGCGGTAAGGACAGGGCTGGCCTTGACCTTGCCAGACGAGCAGGCCGATCCGGCGCTGACCATGACGCCCGCCAGGTCCAGGCCCATCACCTGAAGGTCCGCGGTATAGCCGGGCGCGGCGATGCAGAGGGTGTTCGGCAGGCGCGGAGCCGTCTCGCCCATGACCACAGAGCCGCTCGCCTTGAGACGATCGGCAGCCGCGTCGCGATCGGTCGCCTGGGCCTGGTAGGCCGCCAACCCGGCCAGCGCCTCGCGCGCCGCCGCACCGAACGCGGCGATGCCCGGCAGGTTCTCCGTGCCACCGCGCCGGCCGCGCTCCTGGCCTCCGCCGTGCTGGCGGCGTGACAGGGTCGCCCTGGGGCCGAAGGTGAGCGCACCGACGCCGGGCGGCCCGCCGATCTTGTGGGCCGAGATCGAGAGGGTGTCCGCGCCCAGCGCGCGGCTGTCGACGACGATCTTGCCGGCCGCCTGGATGGCGTCGACGTGGAGCCAGCCTTCCGCTGCCCGCACGAGCTCGGCCGCCTCGGCCACCGGCTGGATCACGCCGGTCTCGTTGTTGGCCAACATCAGGGCCACGAACGGCTTGCCGTCATCGGCGTCCCAACGTCCCAGCCGTTCGGCCAGCCAGCCCAGGTCAGCCACGCCGTCGCGGGTCACCGGCATCACTTCGACCTCGACCCCCAGCACGCGGGAGGTCTCCTGGATGCTGTCGTGCTCGATCGCCGAGACGATCATCCGCCGCGCGCCCGCTGCGGCGGCGCTCTCCAGGGCGATGGCGTTGGCTTCGGTGCCGCCGCTTGTGAAGATTACCGTCGAGGCAGGCGCGGCGATCAGAGCCGCAACGTCCTCACGCGCCTGCTCCAACACGGCCCGAGCCGCCCGACCTGCCGCATGGATCGACGAGGGATTGCCGACGGCCTCCAGCACCCGCGTCATCGCGGCGATGACCTGCGGTCGGACCCGGGCCGTGGCGTTGTGATCGAGGTAGGTCATGATCCGCTCACCCCGGCGAATGCCGGGGCCCATATGGAATGGCTGAAGTCTGACCCCATGACGCGCGGCGCCCATCCAGCAAACGCCGGCGCCTTGGGATCTGGGTCCTGGCATTCGCCGGGATGAGCGGGATGCTTTCTCATGCCGCCCGCCTCAGCTTGCCTTCGACCACGTCGGCCAGGCTGACCGAGGCCAGGTAGTCCTCGATACGGTCGCCCAGTCCGGCCCACAGGTCGTGCGTGAGGCACCGCTCGCCGCGGATCATGCAGCCCTTCGACGCGGCGCAGCGGGTGGCGTGCAGCGGCTCGTCCACGGCGTGGACGATGTCGGCGATACTGGTGTCATTGGCGGTCCGCGCCAGCCGATAGCCGCCGCCAGGCCCGCGGGCGCTGGTCACCAGGCCTCTGCGCCGAAGCCGGGCAAACAGCTGCTCCAGATAGCTCAGCGAGATCTCCTGCCGCGCGGCGATATCCGCCAGCGCCACCGCCCGCGCCGCCTCGTGCTCACGACGCGCAAGGTCGGCCATCGCCATCACGGCATAGCGGCCTTTCGTGGAGAGACGCATGGCTTTGGGTCCAATGCAGTTTTCGCGCGCATCCGGCGGCGCCTATGGTATTAGCCCGCGCTTCCGCGAGGGCTCCGCGACGGTCGCGCCGGACAGGCTGCGACTTAGGAAGACCGAGTGCAGCAGTCAAGTATTCCGCCAGTCGGATCAGAGGGAACGAATGCCAGAGATTGTGCTGACCGGCGCGGCGGGGCGGATCGAGGGTCGCTATACCCCAGGCAAGACCGAGGCGGCGCCCGTGGCGCTGATCCTGCATCCACACCCCAAGG
>JANPKX010000557.1:0-4874 GCA_031426235.1 Alphaproteobacteria bacterium
CCCTTAACGCCGGCCTTGGGGAACTCGACCATCTCGCCCGCCTGGACGTTGTCGAGGCCGAAGACGCGGGCGATGCCGTCGCCGACGCTGAGCACGGAGCCCACGTCCGAGACGTCGGCTTCTTCGCCGAAGTTGGCGATCTGGGACTTGAGGATGGCCGAGATTTCGGCGGCGCGGATGTCCATGGGGCTTACGCTCTCTTGAGGGCGAACTTGAGGGAATCGAGCTTCGAGCGGAGCGAAGCGTCGAACAGACGGGAACCGACCTTGACCTTGATGCCGCCCAGAATGGCGGGGTCAACGCGGGTCGTGATTTCAGGGTCCTTGCCGAGCGACTGGCGCAGGGCCGACTGGACGCCCTTGGCCTGCGCGTCGGTCAGGGCGACGGCGGTGGTGACCTCGGCGAACACGGCGCCGCGGGCGTTGGCGCTGAGCCGGGCGAAGGCGGTAATCACCGCGGGCAGAGCTGCGGCCCGGCCGTTGGCGGCCAGCAGGCCCAGGAATTTCTGGGTCGTGGCGGTAAACCTGGCCTGCGCTGCGATGCCGGCCAGCCCCCGCGCCTTGTCGTCGGCGCCGAACGTCGGCGAGTTCAACAGGGTCCGCAAGTCCTTGGAGTCCGCCAGGGCGGCTTTCAAGGAATTGAGGTCAGCCTCGACAGCCGCGATTTCGTTCTGTTCGTTCGCAAGATCGAACAGCGCCTGAGCGTAGCGTCCGCCCACATTCGATACGTTGGTCTCGTCGGCCACTCTAATCCGCCCGGGTCGAATTTCACGTGCCGCAACGGCATCTGTCCGCTGCGACTAAAGGCTTGAAAGCGCTTGAAAAAAGCACTTCGGTCCCGGGGCGTCATTTCGCCCCCGGCCCAAAGCCGCGCGCCTACTAGCATGCGATGTTGTGCGCCGCAACCGAACGGGCGGCGCGTTTGCGGGCCTCGCTGGGTCGCCGCCGGCGGATCAGCCGAGCCAGCCTTTGCGCGAACGCCCTCTAGACGCCATATAGCGGCGGTTCCGTCGGCGGGAGTTTCAGAGGTGACGATGCGGCTCTTCCTGGGCGCCCTGCTGGCGCTGTGCGTTTCATCGGCGGCGGTCGCCCAGCCGGTGAATACCGGACACCTGACGGCCGAGCTGGTCTCGGCCAGCCGCGGCATCGCGCCGGGCCAGACCATTCACGTCGCCCTGCGCCAAAGCATCCAGAAGGGCTGGCACACCTACTGGCGCAACGCTGGCGATTCCGGCGAGGCGACAAAAATCACGTGGGCGCTGCCGGCGGGCTGGGCCGCGTCGGACTTCACGTGGCCGACGCCGCACCGGCTGCCCGTTGGCCCGCTGGTGAACTATGGCTACGAGGGCGAGGTCCTGCTGCCGCTGATCCTGACCGCGCCGGCTGACGCGGCCGTCGGCCAGACGGTCACCTTGACGGCCAAGGCCGCCTTCCTCGTCTGCGCTGAGATCTGCGTGCCGGAAGACGCGAACCTGACGCTCAGCCTGCCCGTGACGTCGGGCCCGGCGCCGGCGGATCCCGCCTGGGCGGCCCGGATCGACGAAACCCTGGCCAAGGCCCCCAAGCCCGCAGGCCTGACCGCCGCCTTCCAGAAGGACGGTGAGGCGTTGAAGCTGGCGATCACCGGCGCGGCGCTGAAAGGCGCGGATCTGGCGGGTGCTTACTTCTATCCCTTCTCCGGATCGGTCCTTGACCACGCCAAGCCGCAGTCCATTGAGCGCGGGCCGGAAGGTCTGACCCTGACGCTGGCGCCCGGCTACGGATTCCAGTCCGCGGCGGCTCCCAAGGAGGTGGCGGGCGTCCTCGCCCTTTCGGGCAAGGCCTATGAGGTCACGGCGAGCAGCGGAGCCTTGCCTGCGGGCGCGTCGGGTCTGGGCCCGCCGCCGGTCACGGCCGCGCTCCCGGCCGGGTCGGCGAACCTGGGCCTTGCTTCGGCGGCCCTGTTCGCCTTGCTTGGCGGCCTGATCCTGAACCTGATGCCATGCGTCTTCCCCGTCCTGGCCATGAAGGCCGCGTCTCTGGCAGGCCACGGCGGAGAGCAGGCCGAAGCGCGGCGCCAGGGGCTGGCCTTCGGCGCCGGCGTTCTGGTGACCTTCCTGGGGCTCGCCGCCCTGCTCATCGCCCTGCGCGCAGCGGGCTCGGCCGTAGGTTGGGGGTTCCAGCTGCAGGACCCGCCGGTGGTCGCCGCCCTGGCGCTGTTGATGCTGGCGGTCGCGCTCAACCTCTCCGGCGTGTTCGAGGTCGGGACCTCACTGCAGGGCGTAGGTTCGGGGCTGGCCTCGCGGGGCGGCCTGGCCGGGTCGTTCTTCACCGGCGTGCTGGCGGTAGCCGTCGCTGCGCCCTGTACGGCGCCTTTCATGGGGCCGGCGCTGGGGTGGGCGCTGATCCAGCCGCCCGCCGCCGCCCTGGTGGTGTTCGCCGCCTTGGGGATCGGGTTCGCCGCGCCCTTCGTGGCGGTGGCGTTCGCGCCCGGCCTGCTGTCACGCCTGCCGCGCCCCGGTCCGTGGATGGACACCTTCCGCAAGGCGCTCGCCTTCCCGATGTACGGGGCCGTGGCCTGGCTGGTCTGGGTTCTGACCGTTCAGGTCGGTCCCGACGCCGTGCCGCGCATCCTGGCCGCCGCCATCGTCGTGGCGATCGCCGCCTGGATGGTCGGACTGGCTCAGCACCGGGCCGCGCAGGGCAAGAACGCCGTGCCGCTGAACGCCAGCGCCGCCGCGTTGGCCGCCGTCGCGATCGCAGGCGGCGCCTTCTGGCCGGTCTACCAGCTCAGCGGCGGCGATGGCGCGGCCAGCGAGACCGCGAAGCTGGAGTACGAGGCCTATACGCCGGAGAAGCTGGCCGCGCTTCAGGCCGAGGGCCGGCCGGTTCTGGTCAACTATACCGCCGCCTGGTGCGTCAGTTGCCAGGTCAACGACCGCGTCGCCCTGTCGACCAAGGGCGTTTCCGAGGCGCTGTCGCGCACCAACGCCGTCTACCTGAAAGCCGACTGGACCAAGCGCGACCCGCTGATCGCCGCCGAACTGGCCCGGTTTGGCCGGGCCGGGGTGCCGCTCTATCTGGTCTATGGCGCGAAGGGGGGCGAGCCCGCTATCCTGCCTGCCATCCTGACCGAGGGTCTGGTGGTCAAGGCCCTGAACGCCGCAGCCAAGTCCGGCTGAAACAAGCCGCCTGGAGGAGCCGCACCGATGATTGTCCGCCGTCTCCTGATCGGGCTGGTCGCCGCGACACTTTTGACCGGGTCCGCCCTGGCCGAGCCCACCGTGGGCCAGCCGGCGCCGGCGTTCACCGCACTCGACGCGTCCGGCCGCACCCGCGCGCTGAGCGAGTTTCGTGGCAAGACCGTCGTGCTGGAGTGGACCAACAACGGCTGTCCCTATGTTCAGAAGCATTACGGCTCGGGTCACATGCAGCGCCTGCAACGCGAGGCTGCCCGAGACGGCGTGGTCTGGCTGACCGTGGTGTCGTCGGCCCCGGGCATGCAGGGCCACCTCACCGGCGCGCAGGCCCGCGCCTGGAAGACCGAGGTCGGCGCGTCGCCCACAGACGTGCTGCTGGACCCCAAAGGTGTGGTCGGACGGGCCTACGAGGCCAAGACGACGCCGCACATGTACATCGTCGATAAGGCCGGAAAGCTCGTCTACATGGGCGGTATCGACGACCGGCCCAGCGCCGACCCGGACAGCCTCAACGGCGCAACCAACTATGTCGCCGCGGCGCTGGCGGACATCCGCGCAGGCCGTCCGGTCGCCCAGGCCGCGACGCGGCCGTACGGGTGCAGCGTCAAGTACGGCTCGGCCGGGTAAGAGGGTTCCTTGTCAGACATCGACGATGCGTGGGCCGGCCTCTCGAAGGCGGCCACAACAGCCCGTGATCGCCGCATCGCCAGCCTGTTCGACGCCGAGCCCGCGCGCCTGGCGGTGCTGAGCCTGTCCGCCGCGGGACTGGAGATCGACCTTTCAAAGCAATCGTGGTCGCTGGCCGACCTGGGCGCGGCCCTCGATCTGGCCCGCGCCAGCGGCGTGGAGGCGGCGCGCGCGACGCTGTTCGCCGGCGGCGTGGTCAACGCCTCGGAAGGCCGCCCCGCCCTCCACATGGCGCTGCGGGCGCCCGACGGGGCCGACTGGCGCGCCGCCGGACAGCCCGTGTCCCGGGACATCGAGTCGACGCGAAACGCGATGCGCGCGTTCGTGCAGGACGTCCGGTCAGGCGCGCGGCGGGGCGCGACGGGCAAGCCCTACCGCGCGATCGTTCACATCGGCATCGGCGGATCGGATCTGGGGCCACGGCTGATCTGGGAGGCGCTGAAGCCGCTGGCGCCCGACATCGAGCTGCGGTTTGTCGCCAATGTCGATCCCGCGGAGCTTGCTCAGGCGCTGACCGGCCTCGATCCCGCGGAGACCCTGCTGGTCACCGTCTCCAAGACTTTTACGACTCTCGAGACCCTGACCAATGCTGAGGCTGCCCGGGCCTGGCTTCGGGCGACGCTCGGTTCTGACGGCGACCGGCATCTGGTGGCGGTCTCCGCCGCCCCGGACCGGGCCCAGGCCTTCGGCGTGCCCGCCGACCAGGTGTTCGCCTTCTGGGACTGGGTGGGCGGGCGCTATTCGGTCTGGTCAGCCGTCGGCCTCTCCTGCGCCATCGCGCTCGGCTACGCCGCCTTCGAGGGCCTGTTGGCGGGCGCCCATGCCATGGACGAGCACTTCCGCGCTGCGCCGCTGGAAGCCAATGCGCCGGTGCTGCTGGCCCTGGCTCACATCTTCAACCGCAACGGCCTTGGACGACCGATCCGAGCGGTCGTGCCCTACGCCCAGCGCCTGCGGCTGTTCGCGGCGTTCCTGCAGCAGCTGGAGATGGAATCGAACGGCAAGCGGG
>JANPKX010000558.1:0-5945 GCA_031426235.1 Alphaproteobacteria bacterium
CCTCGGGCACGACGGGCAAGCCCAAGGGCGCGATGCTGTCCCACCGCGCCATCTTCTCGTCAGCGCTGACGAACCTGGGCTGGATGGGCCGCGGAAACCTCAGGAGCAGCATCTGCGCCGCGCCCGTCAACCATGTCGGAGCCATCAACAACCTGTGCATGCCCGTTCTGGCGGCCGGGGGTCATCTGATCTTCCATCCGCGCGTGGACATCGCGGCCATTGGCGAGATCAGCCGGCGGGAGCAGCCGACCTATCTGGTCTCTTCCCCAACTGGCTTTGCGATGATGCTGCAGCAGCCCGATGGCATGGCGCAACGGATGGCCTACACCCGGCTCATCGTCTTCGGCGGTGCGGTGACGGCCGAAAGCACCCTTGCACAGTTCGCCCGCCCGGACCTGCATCTCTCGAATGTCTATGGCCAGACGGAAACCTGCGGGATCATCACCCGTACCGCGGCGGACGCGAGCCTAGCGGTCATGTCCGAGACCATCGGCGAAGTGCTGCCAGGCGCTGAGCTCCGGGTGGCCGACCCGGTGACGGGCGAGCCCACGCCCGTGGGGACGCTGGGCGAGATCCAGGTCCGCGGCCCCTACATCATGAGCGGCTATTTCCGAAACCCGGACGCCACCGCCGCGGCCATCACGCCCGACGGATTCCTGCACACCGGCGATCTGGGGATCGTGCGGGAAGACGGCAATGTGGTGTTCTCGGGCCGGCTGAAGGAGATGTTCAAATCCGGCGGCTACAACGTCTATCCGGTCGAGATCGAACAGGCCCTCTGCGAGCATCCGGACGTGGCGCTCGCCGCCGTCGTCGCCGTTCCGCACCCGTCGTTCCAGGAAGTCGGGCACGCCTTCGTGGAGCCGAGGCCCGGCGCGAGCCCGACGGCCGAGGCGCTGCGCGACTTCCTTCGGACGCGCATCGCCAACTACAAGATCCCCAAGGCGTTCTCGATCGAGCCGGAGATCCCCAAGCTTCCGAACGGCAAGGTCGACAAGATGACCCTGAAGGGGCGCGTCCAAACCTGAGAGGCGGGGGTCAGGCGCTTTCCGGCGCGATGCCTCTGCGGATCAGCGACATATAGGCCCGGTGCCGGCGACCCCACAGTTCGCGATCGTAGCCGGACTTGCCCAGCAGGCGCTTGATGTAGGGGTCGAAGATCATGGTGCCGATCTCCATGTAGAGCCAGAGCAGCGGGAGCCACAGCCGGTCGACGCCCGGCGCGATCTTGCCGTCCGCGTCGAGGCGGGTCACCGAGGCCTGGACAAAGCCGTAGAAGCGTTCGAACAGCGAGAAGCCCCAGTCGCTCTCCTCCAGCAGGGCGCGCCGGAAATAGGCGACGATGGTCGGCCATTCTTTTTCGTGACGCTCGATCCAGTGGTCGATGACGACGGCATGGTCCTCTGGCGTGTTGATCTGCTGCGGCGCGGCGCCCTTCAGCGCATCCTCGAACTGGGCGATGAAATAGACATCCACCGCATCGCGCAGGCCCTCCTTGGAGCCGAAGTGGTGATTGATCAGGCCGACCGAGACCTTGGAAGCGGACGCCAGATCGCGAACCGTGACGCTGTCGAACCCCTTGTCGGCGAAAAGAATGAAGGCCTGGCGGATCAGCCGTTCGCGGCCGTCCAGACCCTCGCCGCCCGTGTTTCGCGCCAATACCGTCTCTCCACGCGACCCCGTCGTGCCGAAGGGCTAAAGGATCGCGGCTTTGTCGTCGCCTTGCAAGGCAAGCCTTGCCGATTCGGGCGTGGGTTAGGTGGCGTCGGTTGCGACGCCGCGATCTGCGGCGCCGCGCACGGGGAAACGGCGCTTCCCCCGACCTTAGACTGTCGACTCGGCCGGAAGCGAACCTCGCAACCGTCTGGGCGTTTCAGGTTCATGAAACACTCGAGCGACCATGGCGAGTTTGAGATTACCGCGTGTCATGCCAACCGAGCCGGTTACGCAAGCGTCGCTTTGCGGCACAAAGGTACCGGCGCAACCCTGGCAATCCAGAACGTGCCCTTCAGCCATGACTATGCCGAAAGCGCCGGAGACGAATGCCGGCGCATTGCCGGTGCCGCGGTAGAGATCGGGACACGTGCGCTGGTCGAGCTTGCGTCTTTGCCAAGGATGGTGGAGATCGTGGAAGAGCCAGCGCCGGGCGCGGCTCCAAACGACGCGGCGCCTCAGGACGGTCCCGTTCGTTCGGAACCGTGAGGAAGGCCAGGATTCTCCCGGCAGATGGAACGTCCTGGTCGAGTACGTTCGGTCCGGTGTCCGGGGTACGGCAGGCGCTTTACCGCGGCGGCCGAACGCGGCGCTACGTTGACGTCAGCCGGTCAGGGTTGTCGGGTCGGACGGCGGCGCGTTGAGTGAGATCAAAGCGGGGGCCTTGACGGCGCGATCATGTGGCGTCGGGCGCAGGATCGGCGGGCCAGGGAGCAGGCAGGATGACAGGTCGTCGGCGGGGTCATCCCGGCAAGCTGAGCACTTCGATGTGGTGATTGTCGGCGCCGGAATTTCCGGCATCGGAGCGGCCTATCACCTGGGCGAGCAGTGCCCGGGCAAGACCTATGTCGTGCTGGATGCGCTGGCGGCCTGCGGCGGCACGTGGCGCACGCACCGGTATCCCGGCATCCGCTCAGACAGCGACCTCTACACCTTCGGCTATCGGTTCAAGCCCTGGGTCGGCCCGCCGATCGCTGAGGCTTCCGCCATCCTGGACTATCTGGAAGCGGTGATCGACGAGAACGGCCTTGCCCCGCACATCCGCTACGGCCACAAGATCGTGCACGCGGCCTGGGACTCCGGTCCAGCGCTCTGGACGGTTCGCGCAGAGCGAGACGACGGGAGCCAGGCGGCCTTCACCTGCAAACTCCTCTGGATGGGCCAGGGTTATTATCGGCACGACCAGGGCTACACGCCCGACTGGCCGGGCATGGCGGAGTACCGCGGCCGCATCGTCCATCCGCAGACTTGGCCCGAAGACCTCGACTACCAGGGAAAGCGCGTGCTGCTCATCGGGTCCGGCGCGACGGCCGCGACGCTGCTGCCGGCCATCGCTGACGACTGCGCCCATGTCACCCTGCTGCAGCGGTCGCCGACCTATTTCATCCCCGGCCGCAACGCCAACGAGCTGGCCGACCAGTTGAACGCCCTCGAGATCGACCCGGCCTGGACCCATGAGATCGTCCGGCGGAAGATCCTGCACGATCAGGCCGCCTTCACGCGCCGCGCGATCGCGGAGCCCGAGACGGTCAAGGCCGAGCTGCTTGCGGGTGTCAGCGCCTTCGTCGGGCCGGAGGCCACGGCGGCCCACTTCACCCCCCGCTACCGGCCATGGCGCCAGCGGATCGCCTTCGTGCCCGACGGCGACCTGTTCCGCGCCGTGACCTCCGGCAAGGCCAGCGTCGTCGACGGCGAGATCGAGACCTTCACCCCGACGGGCGTCCGCCTGACCTCCGGCGAGGTGCTGGAGGCCGACATCGTGATCACGGCGACTGGCTTTGACCTGAGCGTCCTGGGCGACATCGCGATCGTTGTAGACGGTCAGCCCGTCGACCCGGCCGACACGGTGACTTACCGCGGGATGATGTTCACTGGCGTTCCCAACCTGGTCTGGGTCTTCGGCTACTTCCGAGCGAGCTGGACGTTACGCGTCGATCTGGTCGCGGATTTCGTCTGCAGGCTGCTGAAGCACATGGATCAGCACGGCGTCCGGAAGGTCGAGGTGGCCCTGCGCCCCGAGGACCAAGGCATGCCGACCCTGCCCTGGGTGGATCCGGAGGACTTCAACCCCGGCTACCTGATGCGCGGCATGGCCAGAATGCCGAAGTCCGGGGACAAGCCGGAATGGCGGCACACCCAGGACTATTGGGCCGAGCGGAAGGCCATTCCGCAGATCGACCTGGACGGACCGGAATTCGTGTATGGCGCGGCCACGGTTGGCAGCCAACCCAAGGTCGCGGCCTCCGCCTAGCGCGCCGGCCTCACCTCGTCTTGACGTACCGGACGACGCCCTTCTGCAGCACACGGGCGGCGTAGATGGCGCCTGTCTTGTCCGCCCAGAGGCCTTCAGGGCCGCTGGTGGCGGAGGCTTCGGGGTCGGGGGCGGTGTCGGGAATGAAGGCCGTGACGGCGCCGGTGCGGGCGCTGCCGACGCGGATGCCGCGCTTCCAGCCCGGATGGTGGCCGTAGCCCTCGCGTTCGCGGGACTCGGAGTCGGCGACGTAGAGGGTGTCGCGGGCGTCGATGTAGAGGCCGCTGGGCCGGCTGAACTGGGCCCAGCTGTCCAGCAGGACGCCTTCCTGGTCGTACACCTGGATCCGGTCGTTCCAGCGGTCGCCAACGAAGAGGCGGCCCTTGGAGTCCATGGCAAGCGCGTGCGGCACCTCGAGCTGGTTCGGGCCCGGTCCGCGCTCGCCCCAGGCTTTCAGGAAGCTCCCGTCGGCGGCGAACTTCACGATCCGTCCCGGCCCCTTGCCGGCCGAGTGCCCATCCGCAACGAAAATGACGCCGCTGGGCGCCACTACGATGGCGGTCGGCTCGGCGAACGTATCCGGCCCGGGCGCGCCGCCACCGGGCTTGCCCAGGGTCAGCAGGCGCCGACCAGTGTTGTCGAACTGGAACACCTGGGCCCCTTTGCCGGCCGCCGACTGCTGGTCGGTCACCCAGATGTGGCCCTTGGGATCGACCGTCAGCCCATGCGGAAACAGCATCAGTCCGGCGCCGAAGCCCTTCACGAAGCGGCCTTGGGCGTCGAATTCCAGGATTGGGTCGAGCGTGCTGCCGGCGCAGCTGTTGGCGCCGCAGCGGTCGGCCACCCAGATGTGGCCGCGCGCATCGACGGCCACGCCGCTGGAGGAGCCGAGGCCGCGCCCGGCGGGCGGCTTCAGGACGGTCTCGTCAATCACGTAAGGATTGGGCTGACTGTTCGGCGCGGGCTGGATCCGGTCGGCGGCGGGGACTGCCTCGCCGATGGCCGCGGCCTGGGGCTTGAAGGCTTCGATCCGCACCTGGGCCAGGATCTCGGTGCGGCGGTCCAGATCCGTGTCGCCGGGAGGGAAGCCGTTGAACTTGAGCACATAGGCCAGGATGTCGGCGTAGGCTTCGCGGCTCAGCGTGGCCGGCTTGTCCAGCGGCATGGTCGTACGGGTGCGCTCGAACAGGTCGCCGAGGCTGAGGCCGTTCCAGTTCGACAGGAACTCGGGGCCGGTCAGGGGCTTGGCCTCGCCGGTGCCGGCCAGGCCCGCGCCGTGGCAGAAACCGCAGCTGGCGCCGTAGGCGGCCTGGCCTCGCTCAGCCTGGGTAGAGGTGTAGACCCCGTCCCAGACGGTCTTGCCGGTCTGTGACGCAGCCGCGCCGCTGATCGCCACAGCCAGCATGGCGCTGGTCGCCAAGGCCGCGAGGGCCGTTCGGATACGCATACGCTCTCGTCCTAGTTCGGCTGCGGAAGGGCGTAGGCGATGTATTCGCCGGAGTAGACCCCGCCGCTCACCGCCACCACCAGGTATTGCTTGCCGTTCAGGCTGTAGGTCATCGGGGAGCCCGACTGGGGCGCGGGCATCCAGACGGCGCCAACCTCCTTGCCGCTGGCCTTGTCGTAGGCCCGCAGCATGGCGCCGCGCGGGTGTTCGGGGGTGGTGGTCACCATGCCGTCCCCCGCGATCACCAGCGACTTGGTCACCAGGGTGCCGATCTGATAGCCGCCCTGGCCGGTGCGCGGGATGTTGAGGCCCTTCAGCGCCGGGTTGTTGCGGATGAAGTCAGGCGTCTCGCCGTGCGGGATCTGCCAGCGGATTGTCCCGGAGTTGACGTCGATGGCGCTGATCGTCGAATAGGGCGGCTTCAGCAGCGGCATGCCGTCGACGGTCAGGCGCCCACCCCCCCCGCCGCCGCCCCCCGCCCGCCGCGCCACCCGGCCGGGCGCGGCGGCCCCCCGGCCCCCCCCCGGCGGGCGG
>JANPKX010000559.1:0-7726 GCA_031426235.1 Alphaproteobacteria bacterium
CCGGCGGGCTGTTCGGCGTCCTGATCATCCTGATTGCGTATGCCGGGGCGGCCATGGGGCGGCTGGATCCGAAGCAGCCGTTGTCCTTGCTCGCGAACTTCGTGGGCGCCAGCCTGATCCTGGTGTCTCTGTTCACGGAGGCGTTCAACCTCTCGGCGACGATCATGGAGGGCGCCTGGGCGCTGGTCTCCTTGATCGGCCTGGTTCGGTGGGTGCTGAGCCGGAAGCCCCGGCTCTGAGCGTAGGTCAGGCGGCCGCAGGGGCCGTCTCCAGCCAATCCAGGGTCGCCCCGGCCACGGTTTCCCATCCCGCCTCGCCGATCAGCCAGTGGCTCATCCCGCGCATCACCTGATAGTCGGCGCCGATGCGGGCCGCCGTCTGTCTCACGGTGGCGGTCGGGTGGATGACGTCGCGTTCTCCGGCGATCACAAGCGCCGGCAGGGTCAGGGTCCCCGCGCCCAGGCTGGTGGTCATGAACGGATCCATCCACCAGTTCAGCACTTCCCGCACCGCACGGCTGCTTTCCGGCACCATGCGGTCCAGTACGGTGGCCTGCTCGGCCCTCGGAACCCTATCCAGCCCATGAGTGCGCATCAGGCTACGGTCGGGTTGCAGTGCGCCCAGCCAGAACGGGTCGGAGACATGTACGCCAAAGGCGGTCAGAGCTTCTTCGACGCTCGAGCCATGGACGCCCCACGGCGCGGACGGCGCCAGCAGCGCCAGGGCCGACGCCTTGCTCTGTCGTGCAGCCATCTGGCAGACGAGCCCGCCCATGGAGTGCCCCAACAGCACCGGCGGCTCGCTCAGGCTCTCGCACAGGCTGGAGACAGCGCGCGCGTAGTCGGTCATGGACCGCCCCGCCACGGATTGACCTGGCGCATGACCAGGAAGGTCCGGCGTGAGCACGGTCCAGCCCCGCGCCTCAAAGGGCTCGCGGAAGCGGTCGAACGCCCAGCCCGCGCAGAACGCGCCATGCACCATCACGATCGTCGGCATCAGTCCCTCAGAGCCCCCCGCCCTCAATTCGTCACCCTAGCCGGAGTTTCGCATCGCCGATGCAGGTTTCACGCCGTGGCGGCGAACGGGGCGAAGGCCTTGGCGACAGCTTCGTAGGCGGCGCGCTTGAAGGGCACGATCAGATCGGGTGTTTCGGCGAGGTCGCCCCAACGCCACTGATCGAATTCCGGCGGGTTGTGGGCGGCCAGATCGAACTCGCGCTCATCGCCGTCGAACCGGAAGGCAAACCAGACCTGCTTCTGCCCTTTGAATCCGCGCGCTAACCGGGCTGCCACAAGGGGTGGGAAGTCGTAGGTCAGCCACCCCTCGGTCCGGCCGAGCAGGGTCACGCTGGCGGCGCCGGTCTCCTCGCGCAGTTCGCGCCGCGCTGCCGCCTCCAGCGGCTCGCCCGGATCAACGCCGCCCTGGGGAAACTGCCAGTTGTAGGGCCCCTCGGCGCCCGCGCGACGGCCAAGCCACACCCGCCCGCCGCGGTTGAACAGCACGATGCCCACATTGGGCCGGTACTCGGGCAGTTCGCTCATTTCCGCGTGGTCAGCGCCGAGGCGGGGGCGAGCTGAAGCCCCTTCTGCTCCACCGCGCTGGCCCAGGCGGCGACCTTCTCCAAGGTGATCGGATAGGCGAAGCCGGCGCCAAGGGCTTGGCCGCGCTGCGCCGCGCCGGCCTCCAGAGCGGCCAGCTGCTGGTCGATCGCTTGGCCGGACAGCTTGTCATCGATGACCCGCTCGGCCGTGGCGCGCGGCAGGCCGCCGGCCTTGCCGGCCGCCGATCCATCATCGACAAAGGCCAGCCCCCGACCGCGCGCGGCGCTGGCGAAGGCCTCATAGGCCGGTCCGCTCGCGAGGAATTGCGAGCCCAGATAGTTTGTCAGGCCGAAATAGCCTGTGGCGCGCGAGAGAATCCATTCCAGCTTCTTGACCGTTTCCGGCGGCTGGCCGTCGGCCATCAAGGTATAGGGACCAGGGTCGTTGTCCGGATAATTCTCCGGCTCCATGGGCGTTTCGAGCAGGACCTCGTGGCCGCGCGCACGCGCCATGTCGATCCAGCCCTGCAGACCCTCGGCATAGACCACGAACGACAGGGTGATTTCTGGCCGCAGGGTCTCGATGGCCTGGCGGGTGGCGCGCGCGTTTAGCCCCAGGCCGCCGATCACCAGGGCGACCTTCGGGCGTCCGTTCGACTGGAACGGCCGGGCGTAGGCCTGGGCCGGGGTGCGTCCGTCCTGGGCGATGATCGGCAGCGGCCCGCTCGGACCCGGTGCGTAGAAGCCCGCGAGTGGCGCCGCGGCCAGCGGGCCCCCGGCGAAGACGGGCGGCGGCGCGGCTCGGCTCTTGCGGACATCGGCCGACAGCGGCCGCGCAGACAGCCGCATGACGTCGGCATAGGTGTGGGGCGCGCCCTTGGCGGGCTTCAGCGCCTCGCGCCAGCCGCTCGGCGCGGCCCGGAACGTCGCTTCCATCGGCGCGCGCACATGGCCGTCGCCGCCGGTGATCGGACCCAGCACCGCGACCACGCCAAAGACGGCCCCGCCAAACAGGCCGACGGCGCCAGTCAGCGGCAGGATGGGGCTCTTCAACAGTGCGCCCGCGTTCACGCGCGGCAGGCCGATCCGCGGCAGCTTGATCGAAGGCAGGGTCAGCGCAGCCAAGGCGGATGTCTCCTCAGCGTGGAGGATCGCCCAGCCTGGTTAACGCTTGTTTGCCGCCGTCAGGGACGAACGGCTACTTCGGCGTCGCCGCAGGCGGCTTGGCCTCGGCGACGCGCGCCTTGTTGACGATCTCGGCCATCTTCGCGGTAGGCTTAGGCAGCTTCGGCGTGGCGGCGACGGAGCCGTAGCGCAACACATCCTCCGCGCGGCTGATCTGGAAATCCTTCTTCACGTCGAAGGTCTCGGGCGGCGCCTCGGCCGGCTCGTGCGCGCCGCGCCGCACCTTGCCCTCATCGGCGTTCAACGCGTTTTTGAACGAGGCTTCCGAGAACTGGTAGGTGCGGTTGGCGATGATCTGCGCTTCCTCGCGGGTCAGGGCGACCTCGAGGTCGGGCTCGATGCCGGTCTTCTGGATCGAGCGGCCGGAGGGCGTGTAATACTTCGCGGTGGTCAGCTTGAGCGCACCATCGATGCCGCCGCGCAGCGGGATGACGGTCTGAACCGAACCCTTGCCGAAACTGGTGGTCCCGACCAGTTCCGCGCGCTTGCGATCCTGTAAGGCGCCGGCGACGATCTCGGCCGCGGAGGCCGAGCCCGAGTTGATCAGCACGACCATGGGCATGCCGCCCGTCATGTCGCCGGTGCGGGCGTTGTAGCGTTCCACGTCGCGCGGATCGCGGCCGCGCTGCGAGACGATCTCGCCGCCCTCCAGGAACAGGTCGGAGACGCCGACGGCCTGGTCCAGCAGTCCGCCCGGGTTGTTGCGCAGGTCCAGGATCAGGCCCTTGGCCTTGGGGTTTTTGGCGCGGGCCTCGGCGAAGGCGGCTTCGGCCTCGTCGGTCGTCTTCTCGTTGAAGCTGCCGATCCGCAGCAGGATGTAGTCGCCTTCAAGCCGCGCGGTGGCTGACTTGGGCTTGATGACCTCGCGGATCAGCTTGACGTCGAAAGGGTCGGATTTCTCGCGGGCGATGGTGAGCGCGACCGTCTCGCCGGGCTTGCCGCGCATCTGCTTGACCGCCTCGGTCACGGACAGGCCGAGCACGCTCTCGCCGTTGACAGAGGTGATATAGTCGCCAGCCTTGATCCCGGCCCGGGCGGCGGGCGTGCCGTCCATCGGCGAGATCACCTTCACCACGCCGTCCTCGCTGGTGACTTCCAGCCCCAGCCCGCCGTACTCGCCGCGGGTCTGATCGCGCATGTCGTCGAAGGACTCGGGATCGAGGTAGCCGGAGTGCGGATCCAGCGAGGTGAGCATGCCGTCGATCGCCGACTGGATCAGCTTGGTGTCGTCAACCTCGCTGACATACTGGTTCTCGACGGTGTTCACGACGTCGCCGAACAGGCCCAGCATCCGGTAGGTCTTGGCGCGCGGCTCGGCGGCGGCCAGCGCCTGCTGGCTGACATAGGCCATTGAGCCTGCGCCGAGCACAAAGGCCGATGCGCCGATCAGGAGATACTTCTTCATAGCCTGCCTTCGAACTCCCCTTGGCGGCCGCTACCGCTCACAGAATCGTCACCACTCACCAAGCAGGTCGGCGCGACCCAATTGAGGCCGGATCCGCCGCCGTCCTGTTACCCGCCGCGGCCCAGCCACCTGGCCGGATCGACGGGAGAGCCTTGGTCCCGGACCTCCAGATAGAGTTCCGAGGCGGAGCGCCGGCCATCGGAAACCCACCCGACAGGCGTACCCTCCGAGACAGACTGTCCAGCCTGCACCGAGGTTCTCTCCAGACCAGCAAGCACGAGATGATATCCGCCCGCTAGTCTTAATATGACGATGACGCCCCAGCCTTTGACGGGGCCAACGTACTGGACGCGCCCAGCCGCCGGACTGATCGCCTGGGCCCCCTTCGCCGCCGCAAGGGTAAGGCCGTTCGCCCGACCCCCGCCGGCGATCGGCGCCCCGAAGCGCTGGGTAATCTGGCCCGCGACAGGGAAAATCAGCCGGTCCGGCGGCGTCAGCGGCTGGTCCGAGCGCGGGCCGCCCAGGTCCGCGGAGGTGTCCGGCGCGGGCGTCGCATCGGCGGCCAGGCTGTCACGCTCGAACAGGGCCTCGCTCTGGGCCGCCGCCATCCGTCGCTGTCGCATCGCCTGAGTGGCGTTCTGGGCGTAGCCGAGCGCGCGCGCCTGCAGGTCTGGCGTCATGGCCCTGACCAGGATCGCCGCGCGCACCGCGTCCCGCGCATCGTCGGGCGAAACCAGCAACGCAGGCGGCGGATCCCGGCGCAATTGCTCCAGCGCCGACAGCAACCGCGCCAGCCGGTGCATGTTGGCTCCCTGGTCCGCCGAGAGCGCCGTCTCATCGGCGTTCAACCGCTCCAGCCGTTCGCTCGTGGCGGCGACGGCGGCGCTGGCCAGGACGGCGGCGAGACTTGCAAGGGCGAGGCGGCGCAGCATCAGTCGCGATGATAGGGCGATCCGGCCAGGATCGACACCGCGCGATAGACTTGTTCGCACAGCATGGCGCGGGCCAGGGCGTGCGGCCAGGTCTGCGGCCCGAATGCTAGCGTTCCGTGGGCTTGCGCCACCAGTTCTGCATCCAGCCCGTCGGCGCCGCCGATGAGGAAGACCAGGCGACGTACCCCGTCGTCCCTCAGGCGGCCGATCTCGTCGGCGAAGGCGCGGGAGCCCCGTACCCGGCCGCGCTCGTCACATGCGATCACATGGCTGTCGGCCAGATGGGCACGCAGCGCCTCGGCTTCCGCGGCCTTGCCGGGTTTGCGGGCCTCGACCTCAGTGACCTCGACGGGTCCAAGGCCCAGGGCCCGGCCGCCCGCCGTGGCCCGGTCGGTGTAGAGCTTCACCAACTCGGTCTCCGGCGAACGGGCCAGCCGGCCGACAGCGACGACGACGATCTTCATGGGCGGACGCTACCGCGCCATCGCCATCGGGCTCAACTGCGGCAACGCCGCGGTGTCGGGCGCGAAGAGGAGCTCGGCGATCTGCACCGCGTTGAGCGCCGCGCCCTTCAGCAGCTGGTCGCCGGCCACGAACATCGCGATGGTGCGGCCTGAAGGGTCGCCCAGGTCCCGACGCACCCGGCCGACCAGCACGTCGCCCTGGCCTTGCGCCTCACAGGGCATGGGGAAGTGGTTGGCGGCGGGGTCGTCGACGATGCGGACGCCTGGGGCCGCCGCGAGGACCTCGCGCACCAGGTCGGGATCGGCCGGCCGATCGAGTGTCAGCGACAGGGCGATGGAGTGCGCGCGCAGCACGGGCACCCGCACGCAGGTGACGCCGATGGGCAGATCAGGTGCGCCCAGCAGACGGCGGCATTCGGCGATCACCTTCAACTCCTCGCCGTTGTAGCCGGTGTCGGGATCGACGTCGGCGTTGTGGCTGAACAGGTTGAAGGCATAGGGGTGCGGCAGGACGGAAGGCTCGAAGGGTCGCTCGGCGAGGAAAGCCTCGGTGGACTGGCGCAGCTCGGCCATGGCCGCAGCGCCGGCGCCGGACGCGGCCTGGTAGGTCGCCATCTGCACGCGGCTCAGCCCAAAGGCGCGCGCCAGGGGCGCCATCGGCACGGCGGCGATGATGGCCACGCAATTGGGCACCGCGATCACACCGCGATGGCCGATCAAGGTCTGGGGGTTCACCTCGGGCACGACCAGGGGGCAATGCGCGTCCATGCGGAAAGCCGAGGAGTTATCGACCACCACGGCGCCGGCTGCGATCGCCTTGGGCGCATAGGTCCGCGACGTTCCTGCGCCCGCCGAGAAGAACGCCAAGTCCACGCCGTCGAAGCTGGCGTCGTCCAGCAGGTCAACCGTCAGGGTCTCGCCCCGGAACTCGACCTGGCGGCCTGCCGAGCGGGGCGAGGCCAGAAGCTTCAACCGCGACAGCGGAAAATCCCTTTCGGCCAAGCTGCGGATCAATTCGACACCCACGGCTCCGGTCGCGCCGACGATGGCGACGTTGGGGTGGGCGCGGCGGAAGCTCTGGTAGGTCATGGCTAGCGTCTCCTGTCAGGCGGAGGCGCGGGGGTGATGCCGTTGGGATGACTGGCGGCCCCGCGCATCGGCGGGGCTCGGTCCGGGTGTGGCGGCTAGGAAAGACCCATGCACGCACCCGCCAACGCCCCGCCGAAGCGGATCGTTTTCATGGTGGTCATAATGGTCATGCCGAAAGTCATCGCGCCGGGCGTTTAGCGGGTCAGGCCTGCGCTGTAAAGCTGTTGCGATGCACGCTCAGCCGGCCTGTCGTGCCGCCTCGTCCTCGACCTGTCCGAGGCGGTCCTTTCCGAAGAACATCTCGTCACCGACGAAGAAGGTCGGGATCCCGAAGACGCCGCGCTCGACCGCCGCCTCTGTGTTGGCGACCAGCTCGGCCTTGACCTCCGGGTCCTGGGTCGCCGCCAGCAGGGCCGCGCCATCCAGGCCGCCGGCGTTCAGCACGCGGGCGATCACCTCGGGGTCGTCCATCTTCTCGGCATTCTCCCACATCGCGGCCAGCACCACGTCCACATAGGCGTCTTCCACCCCGGCGCGCCGGGCGGCCACCAGGCCGCGCATGATCGTCAGGGTGTTGACCGGAAAGTGCGGGTTCGATTTGAACGCGGTCAGGCCGTGCTTCTGAACGAAACGGCGGGTCTCCAGTCCCTCATAGGCCAGCTTGCCCTTCACGCCGCCGAACGCGACCATCGGCGAGGCGTTGTTGGTGGCCTTGAAGATGCCGCCGAGCAGGCACGGGACGCGCCGCACCGTGGCGCCGGTGCGCCCCGCGATCCCCGGCAACACCTTGGCCGAGAGATAGGCGTTGGGGCTGCCGAAGTCGAAGATGAAGTCGATGGTCACAGGCTTGGTCATCGGCGGTTCCTCACCACGTTTCCGTCCAGGGCCGCACATCCAGCTCGTGGGTCCAGGCGGATTTCTGTTGCTTGTGCAGGGCGACATAGCTTGCCGCGATGGCCTCGGGCTTGAGCACTTCGTCGCGAGACAAGAGGTCGTCCACGTCGTCGCGATTGCCGCGAATGAAGACGCCATCGATCGGCCCGTCGATGACCACGTGCGCCACGTGGATGCCGAGGGGGCCGAGTTCCCGGGCCATGCTCTGGGCCACGGC
>JANPKX010000560.1:0-3104 GCA_031426235.1 Alphaproteobacteria bacterium
GAGGCCGAGGCCATGGCGGCCGCGGGCGTCGGCGCGATCCTCGTGACCTCGCCCATCGCCGGGGCCCTGCAGGCCGAGCGCGCGGCGCGCCTGGCCACGACCTTGCCCGACTTCCGCATTGTCGTGGACCATGTGGACGGCGTGGCGGAACTGGCCGCGGCGGCGACCGGTCCCATCCAAGTGCTGATCGACGTCGATCCGGGGCTGGGTCGCACCGGGGTCCATGACGCGGCCCAAGCCGCGGACGTCGCCCGCGCCATCGCCCGCCACCCGCAGCTGCGCCTGCTGGGCGTCCAGTGCTACGGCGGCCAATGGCAGCACATGGCCGGCGCCAACGCGCGCGCCGCCGCCGTCGCCGACGGCATGACGCGGCTGACGGTCGTGATCGCGGCGGTCAGGGCGGCCGGCGGGAACGTCGGCGTCGTCACCGGCGGCGGCACCGGCAGCTTCGCCGCCGACGCCGCCCAGGGCGTGCTGACCGAGGTCCAACCCGGCTCCTTCGCCTTCATGGACCGCGATTATCGCGAGGCGCTGGGCGAGGACGCGGACGGCGCATTCGAGCAGGCCTTGACCATCGCCACCACCGTGATCACCGACAACCATCCGCGCTGGGTGACGGTGGACGGGGGCCTCAAGGCCTTCTCCACCGACGGCCCGCCGCCCCAGCCGCTGACGCCCAAGGTCGCTGTGTGCGCCTTCCACTTCTTCGGCGACGAACACGGTCTGCTGATGCGGCCGGCCGAGGGGTCGCTGATGCGCGGCGAGCGCATCGACTTCGCCCCCGGTCACATCGATCCCACCCTGGACCGCTACGACCTCCTGCATCTGGTGCAGGGCGACGTGCTGGTGGATATCGTCCGCATCGAGGCGCGGGGGGCCTCACAATGAACCGCTTCTGGACCCTCGCCGACGGCCCCGTGCCCGCCTGGCCTGAGCCTGATACGTTTGTCCTGCGGGACGCCCCCATCCCGACCCCGGGGCCGGGTCAGGCGCTGACGCGCACCATCTATGTTTCCCTCGATCCGTATCAGTGGGGTTACAAGCGACGCGGCGTCGAGCCGGCCGGCGCGCCGTGTCACGCGCGCACGGTGTCCGAGGTGCTGGAGAGCCGGATCGAGGGCCTGAGCGCCGGGGATTTCGTGTTCAACACGAACGGCTGGGCCACCCATGGCCTGATGGGCGAGGGCGTGCCGCGCCCCACGTACATGGTCCCGCGCAAGCTGGATCCCGCGGTTGGCCGCATTTCGCAGGCCGTGGGCGTGCTGGGGATGCTGGGCCTGACGGCCTACGCCGGCATGGTGGTGCAGTGCGAGCCTGGCGCAGGCGAGACGGTGGTGGTTTCGGCTGCATCCGGCGGCGTGGGGCAGATCGCCGGCCAGCTCGCCCGCCTGCGCGGCGCCCGTGTCGTGGGTGTCGCCGGCGCTGAACGAAAATGCCGCTATGTGGTCGAAGAACTGGGCTTCGAGGCCTGCGTTTCGCACCTGAGCCCCACCTTCGCCCGGGACCTTGCCAGCGCCTGTCCGGCCGGCGTCGACGTCTATTTCGAGAATGTCGGGGGCGCGGTGTTCGACGCCGTCGTGCCGCTGTTCAACGCCGGGGCCCGCATGACCATCTGCGGCCTGATCGCCCACTATGGCGACGAGGCCGGGACCAATGCCGGCGAAGATGAGACCCGCCGCGCCCGCGAGCGCGGTGCCACGGTCCGGAACCTGTTCGTAGGTGACTACGTCGAAACCCATCATGACGCGATGCTGGCGGACGTCGGCCCGGCGCTCGCGCGCGGCGACATCCGGTATCTGGAGGACATTCGCGAGGGCCTCGAGACCATCCCCGCCGCCTTCGCCGAGATGCTCCATGGCGGCAACTTCGGAAAAATGCTCGTCAGGATCGGGGAAGATCCAACGCTCCTCAGGGCGCCACTGCCTACACGCTAGTCACTCTGCGCCGAATTCGAGCGCAGGGGCTTGAAACCTCGCGCCACGGCGGATTGTCCCTGCCATTGCGCGGCACGCGCTGTAGCCCTGCTACGGTCCGCGTGAAGGGGGTTCATATACACATGCCATCAGGTCGTCAGACGCCGACGCGCCGGCAATTGCTGCACGCCATCGGCTTGGTCGGAGGCACAGCGGCCGTCTACCAGATGATGACGACCTTCGGTCATGCGGCCGAGAGTCGGTTTCCGGGGCCCCCGAGCCTCGCCGGTGCCCGAAAGGGCGCCTCGGTGATCGTACTGGGGGCAGGCCTTGCAGGCATGCTGGCCGCCTACGAGCTTGAGAAGGCCGGCTACAGCGTGCGCATTCTGGAATACCAGAACCGCCCGGGCGGCCGGAACTGGTCCCTGCGCGGCGGCGACACCTTCACCGAGATGGGCGGCGCGACCCAGACCGTTCAGTTCGCCAAGGGCAACTACCTCAACCCCGGACCCTGGCGCATCCCGCACCACCACCAGACCCTGCTGCATTACTGCAAGAAGTTCGGCGTGGCGCTGGAGCCGTTCATCCAGTTCAACCACAATGCCTATGTCCACAACATCGACGCGTTCGGCGGCGCGCCGCAGCGTTACCGCTCCCTGGCCGCCGACTTCGAGGGCAATGTCGCCGAGCTGCTATCCAAGGCCATCGACCAGAAGTCGCTCGACGCCAAGCTGACTCCCGAGGACATGGATCGCCTCAAGGAGGCGTTGCGCAGCTGGGGCATGCTGGACGAGGACATGAAGTACGCCAAGAACCTGCGCTCCTCCAGCCACCGGGGCTTCGACCTGCCGCCGGGCGGCGGGGTGGGCGGCGCACCGCGGCCCTCGGGCCTGTTCCCGTTCAACGAGGTGGTCAAGTCCGGCATCGCCAACCAGATGGCGTTCTTCATGAACGACGAGTTCCAGACCACCATGTTCCAGCCGGTCGGCGGCATGGACATGATCGGCAAGGGATTTGCGAAGCAGGTCGACCGCCTGATCACCTACAATGCCAAGGTGACAAGGTTGATGCAGGACAAGTCCGGCGTCAGCGTCACCTACACAGACCTGGCCAAGGGCGAGACCACCACAACCAAGGCCGATTTCTGCGTCTGCACCATTCCGCTGACGGTGTTGAGCCAGATGGAAACCA
>JANPKX010000561.1:0-4404 GCA_031426235.1 Alphaproteobacteria bacterium
GGCGGACACGCCGAGAAAGAGATCAAGGACCTGGAGGTACCGGCCGAGAACAACGACGGCGGCGAGGGCCGCGGCTTCGACATGGTCCAGCACCGCCTGGCCTATGGCCGCCTGCGCCACGGCATGCACAACATCGCCATGGCCCAGCGGGCGCTTGACCTGGCCGCCGGCCACATCACACAGCGCGAGACCTTCGGCAAGAAGCTGGACGAGCGTCAGGCGGTCCAGTTCATGATGGCCGAGTGCGCCAGCCAGCTCTACATCAGCCGCCTGATGCTGCTGCACATCGCCTACAAGGCCGAGCGCGGGCTCGACATGCGCCAGGAGAACGGGATCGCCAAGGTCTACCTGGCGCACATGGTGCACCACGTGGTCGACACCGCCATCCAGCTTCACGGCGCCCTGGGCTACAGTCGCGATACCCCGCTGGCCGCCTGGTACACCCACATCCGCTCCCAACGCCTGGTCGATGGCCCCGACGAAGTCCACCGCTGGACCACCGGCCGCAACGTGATCAAAGCCTTCAAGGCGACCGGGACCACGGCGGGCGCGTGCGGGGGGGATTTGCTGTAGGGGTCAGTCGCCGGGGCTGTATCCGTCGCCACACCGGATCGACATCCAGCTATGCTGAGGCACTGCCGCTCATTTGGTTGAACTCTGTCGCGGCGGGCGCATCCATAGGCGGAGCCTGCCTGTGCTGGCGCTTGGAGACAAGGCCACGGCGGCGCGCTATGCCAAGCGCATGCAGACGCTTCTCATCTGGGTTTCGCGCCTGGCGTTGCTCACGGTGCTGTTCGTGGCCGGCGAGGGCGCGATAGATCCCCACCATGACGCCTCGGCGCGCGCGCTGCCGCCCGACGTCGTGGAGCACATGATCTTCGGCTATCTGTTGACGATCCTGACCATCCTGTCCGCGCCGCGGATCAGCCCCTGGCTGGTCGGCGCGGTGTTCCTTGCGGCTGGGACGGGCTTCGAGATGGCCCAGATCCTGGGTCTGGTCTCCGGGACCTTTCAATGGAAGGACCTGGGCGCAAACCTGGCCGGCGTCAGCGCCGCCCTGATCCCGCTGGCGATCGCTCGTCTACGCCGATGACTCAGACCTCCGTCGCCCGGTAGATCCGCCGCCCCAGCGTTTGCGGCGCGCAGAAGGGGTCCAGGCAGCACGCGGCGCGGCCCGACTCCACATAGTCGGTCTCGTGCCACCAGAGCGCGGCGTTCGGCGTGTGGACGGCGGGTTGAACCGGAGCGGTCGTCCTGGCCGTCTTCATCCCGGCAAACGGACCCAGGATGGCCGGAAGGTCGTAGACCTCGCCGTTCTTGATCACCGTCCGCACGGCGGCGGCGTCCTCGATCCGCACCAGGGGGTTGCCGCCCGTAATGACCAGGTCCGCCAGCATGCCGGGCTGCAGCGTGCCCAGTGGCTGGTCCAGGAACTCGCCGGCATATCGGGTGGCGGTGGTCAGGGCCTCGAACGGCGTCATGCCGAACTTCACCATGGCGCGCAGGTTCATGTGCAGGCTGACGCCGTTGAAGTCGATCGGGGAGTCGGTGCCGGTCACCACGCGCCCGCCGCCAGCCAGAATGGCGCGCAGGTGGTCGATGTTGGCCTTGAGCGCCGCCATCGGCACGGTGATGTCGGCCGCGCCGACCTGCGCGGCCCGCTCCACGAGCTTGGCGTATTCCCACGGCGGGTAGAGGGCGCGGGTGCGCGGATCATCGACCAGCGAGCGGTCCGTCCCATACAGGATCGAGGCGGTGAACAGGGTGGGCGTGCGGCGCGCCCCGCTGGCGGCGAACAGGGCGGTCACGTCCTGGTAGCTCACGCCCAGCTGACTGACCGTGCGCGAGTAGCCTGTGCGGCTGGTGGCCCCGATGTGCTCCATCCCATCGAGGCCGAAGTTGAGCGCCGGGTAGTGGTAGTGCGAGGTGACTGGGATGCCCTGGCCGTGGGCCCAGGCGGTGATGTCGCGCTGCGCCTGGAGCGGCTGGCGCACGTAGGATTTGAGCAGGTCGTAGCCGAGGGCCTTGGCGCGGCTCAGCTCCAGCGCCATCTGGCCGGGCTCGGTCACCGGTCGCATGAAGTTGTAGTAGATGCGGCCGCCGTCGATGGCCTCGCCGGTCGAGAAGTAGCGCGGTCCCATCCGGGCTCCGGCGTCGATCGCCTCCTTGTCCTCGACCATGTGATAGCAGGGCGAGCCGGGCGAACGGGCGGTGGTAACGCCGAGGGACAGCCACAGCCGGCCCTCGCGGTCGCCGTAGCCATAGCCCTGCATCTGGCGGTGGGCGTGCATCTCGACGAGGCCCGGGATCACCGTGGCGTCCCCGGCATCGACGACCCGCGCGTCGCCCACCGGAGATCCGGATGGGACGAGGTCGGCGATGCGGTTGCCGACGATCACGATATCGACGTCGTCGCGCACCTGCGGCGTCAGACCCTGCCAGACGCGGGCGGCGCGGACGACCACGCGGCCCTTGGGCCTTGCGTTGGCCCAGGTGAGGCCGTGCCGCACAGTGGAGGACGCGCCGCCCGCGGCGGGGATGATGCGCAGCGCGCCGTTGCAGAGGTAGAGCAGTTTCGAACTGTCGCCGCTCCAGGTGACCGCGTCGGTGACCTCGTTGTTCAGCAGCCTGGGCGGGCCGGTCATGACCCCCTTGGCATCGACCGGAGCGGTGTAGAGGCGGCTGGCGAAGATGAAGGCCAGCGCCGTGCCGTTGGGCGACCAGACCGGGCCATCGTCGCCCCGAGTGCCCAGGGACTTGTCCGGGAAGACGGGTTGATAGGTCGCCGAGCCCGTGGCCAGGTCGACCGTGAGGATCTCGCTCAGGCCCTCGCGGAAACGGGCGGAGTAGGGTTTGAAGGCGGCGAGCGCGAGGGTCTTGCCGTCCGGGCTCCAGGTGGGTTTGCCAGGCTCCCAGATTGCGCCGAACACCTGGGCGATGCGGCCGCTGGCGACCTCGACGGTGTGAAGAGAGCCGTTCTGGTCGAGGAAGGCGATGGCCTTGCCGTCACGCGACCACGCCGCAGAGAGGGCGGCGTCCTTATGGGCGGTCAGCTTGCGCTCGGCGCCGGTGGGCATGTCGCGCAGCCAGATGTCCAGCTTGCCGGCGCGGTCCGTCGTGTAGGCCAGGGTCCTGCCATCTGGCGACCAGGCCGGATCGCACACCCAAAAGCCGTCGCTGACCAGCTTGGCGGCCTTCCCGCCGATCGTCAGGACCCAGAGGGCATTGAGGGCGCGGAAGACCACCTGCGTTCCGTCGGGCGACAAGGCCGGGCTTCCGATGCCGATCACGGGCTTGCGGATCGCGCTGTCGTAGTCCCGCTGGCGCTTGCGATAGTTGGGGCGGGCGACGGGGACGCTCAGGCTGAAGGGGATGTCGGTCACGACGCCGCCCGGCGCGCGGCGGCGAATCCGCCCGTCGGCCGCGTAGACCATGTCGCCGCCGGGCAGCCAGGCTGGGCGGAAGGGAAAGACGTCTTCCCCGGCGAACAGGGTCCCGTCCTCCCCCACCAGCTCGGCGCGGCCAGCGGTCAGGCGATGCACCACGACGCCCTTGCCGTCGGGAGTGAACGCCGGGCTGTGCAGTTCGGCCGGGTTCATGCGGTCGGCAGAGGCCTTGATGGCTGGACCGGCTGTTCGCTTACCGTCGGCATCCACGATCTCCACCCGGGCGCGGTCCACGGCGAAGGCGATGGCCTTGCCGTCCGGCGACCACGCGGGCTCGCACGCCTGGCCGTCCGAAGGCGCCCAGAGGCGGATCGCGCCGGTGGCGATGTCCAGCACATGGATTGCATAGGCGCCGCCTCGATCCGACGCGAAGGCGATGGACTTGCCGTCCGGCGAGACGCGGGGCTCGCGGCAATCGTACGGGCCGCGGGTCAACTGGGTAAGGCCCGCGCCATCCGCCCCGATCGTCCAGATCTGGAAGGACCCGTCCCGATAGGACTGGAACACCAGCTGCTTGCCGTCCGGAGACCAGTCGGGCTGGGCGCCGTCGGTGAGGTCGTCTGTCAGCCGCCGCGCCGCGCCGCCGCCCACCGGCAGGGTCCAGATCACGCCGTAGAGGTCGAAGGCCAGGGTCTTGCCGTCCGGAGAGGCGGAGACGGCGATGTTGGTCCCCTGCGTGATGCTCACATCACGCGGGGTATCGTGACCCTTGGCGCTATCCGCTGCCCGGCCAGGCGCGGCCATGGACGTGGCGGCGATTGCCGTCCCGCCCAGCGACAGAACACGGCGGCGGTCCACGCCCTGGCGAGGCTTCGGCATCGATCAACTCCCGCTGGACTTCAGAACTTCACGGCCACCTTGGCATAGTAGAAGCCGCCGGCGATGCCGAAGGGGGCGAACTGGTTGAAATAGGTAAAGGGCCCGGTCGCCGCCCCCCGCGCCGCCGGCTGCACGATAT
>JANPKX010000562.1:0-7768 GCA_031426235.1 Alphaproteobacteria bacterium
GGCTGTCGCTGGGGGGCTACATGTCCCTCGCCTTCCAGCGGTTCCATCCGGACCGCGTCGACGCCCTGCTGATCATCGATACCGGCCCCGGCTACAAGAACGACGAGGCGAGGGAGAGCTGGAACCGCAACGCCACGAAGACGGCTGAGCGGTACGAGACCGAGGGCCTGACGGTGCTGGAGGCAGGCAGCGCCGAACGCCGCACCGCGCGGCACGCAAGCGCCGAGGGCCTGGCGCTGGCCGCGCGCGGGATGCTGACGCAGCGCGATGCGGGCGTGATCTCCTCGTTGCCGGACATCACGGCGCCTTCGATCGTCATTGTCGGCTCCGAGGACACCCCGTTTCTGGCCGCCAGCGACTACATGGCCTCGAAGATTCCGGGGGCCCAGAAGGCGGTGATCCCCGGCGCTGGCCACGCGGCCAACATCGACCAGCCCGAGGCCTTCAACGCGGCTGTTCTGGGCTTCCTGTCGTCCCTGAGGCCCTGACCGCGAACTGGCGCCGTTCCCGGATCGGCGCCAAGCTGCAGCATGCTGCCCAGCCGGGAGACGCCAGAATGCTCGCACGCATCGCAATGATCGGGACCCTCGTCTTGTCGGCGGGGACGGCCGCGGCTCAGCCGCACGACATGTCCAAGATGACGGGTATGAACATGGGCCTGCCGCCCATGCCCTCAATCTATGCCGGGCAGGCGGACAAGCCCGGCGCCCCGGTGTTCAGCGGCCTGGGCGACCACCGGATGCCGATCACGGCAACGCCTGAGGCGCAGAAGTTTTTCGATCAGGGCGTCAACCTGGCGTTCGGCTTCAACCACGCCGAGGCGATCCGGTCATTCCGGGAGGCCGCGCGTCTCGATCCGGCATGCGCCATGTGCTGGTGGGGCGTCGCCTTCGCGCTCGGCTCGAACATCAACCTGGCGATGCCACCCGACGCGGTGGTTCCGGCGTGGATGGCGCTTCAGAACGCCCAAGCCCTCGCGTCCAAGGTTACGCCGCGCGAACAGGCCTGGATCGCGGCCCTGTCGAAACGCTACGCCGACAGCGCCAAGGCCGACCGCGCCGCGCTGAACGAGGCGTTTGCCCAGGCCATGGGCGACTTGGCCCGGCAATATCCTGACGATCTCGACGCCCAGACCTTCTGGGCCGAGGCGATGATGGACACCCAGCCCTGGGACTACTGGCAGGCCGATGGCGCAACGCCCAAGGGTCACGGCGCCCGCATCGTCTCGACGCTGGAGTCGGTGATGGCTCGGGCGCCGAACCATCCCGGTGCGCTGCACCTCTACATCCACGCCGTGGAGGCCTCGACGACCCCGGAGCGGGCCGAGCCCGCCGCCGACCGGCTGCTCAAGCTGATGCCCGGCGCCGGCCACGTCGTCCACATGCCCAGTCACATCTACTACCGCGTCGGCCGCTACGCCGACGCCGCGGCCGCCAACGAGGCCGCCGCCCTGATGGACGAGGCCTACATCGCCACCTGCAAGGCGCAGGGCTTCTATCCGGCCGGCTACTACGGCCACAACATCCACTTCCTCTGGACCTCGGCCGAGATGGAGGGGCGCTATGAAGCCGCGCTGGGTGCGTCGCGGCGGCTGGTCAAGGCTGTCGATGCGCCGAACCTGGCCAAGCAGTTGTCGATCGCCGAGCTCTACAATTTCACCCCGGTGCTCACCCTGTTGCGGTTCGGCAAGTGGTCACAGGTTCTGGCGGAGCCAGCGCCGGACAGGATGCTGACGCTGGACATGGCCATGTGGCTGTATGCCCGCGCCTTTGCCCACGCCAACACAGGCGAGCTGGCGCGCGCCAAGGCGGATCGGTCCAGGCTCGCCGCGTTGCAGACCGCCAAGTTCGATCGCTACGATGCGTTTGGCGTACCCGCCGCCGGCATGATCCAGGTCGCCCTGGCGTCGGCGGACGGCGAGATCGCGCGCAAATCCGGCGATCTGGAGGGCGCCATCGCCGCGTTCCGCCGGGCCGCCGCGGCGGAGAAGGCGTTGCCCTACACCGAGCCCGCCTATTGGCACCGCCCCGTGGCGCACCTGCTGGGCGCCGTGCTGCTCGAGGCCGGGAAGCCGGCGGAAGCCGAGGCGGTCTATCGTGAGAGCCTGAAGAGCTACCGCCGTGACGGGTGGGCGCTCAGGGGACTGGCCGGGGCGCTGCGGGCCCAGGGCAAGACCGCCGAGGCGTCGCAGATCCTCGGCGACTTTTCAGAGGCCTGGCGCCGCGCCGACACCGTCATCGAGGGCTCACGACTCTAGAACCAGCCGGCCGCCTTCAGCGCACCGGCTTGGCTGCGGCTGATCGGCGCTGTCAGGCCAGACTTCAGCCGCGCCTCACCGCGTCCGCGCAGCCAGGTCACGTCCTCGATGGCGTCGGCGGCCACCCACCACGAGCGGTGCGTCTGGAAGCCTGGCGCGGCGGCCAGCTCGGAAAGGGCGTCACTGAATCTTGCGGTGATCAGTTCGTCCCCGGCGTCGGTGTGGACGCGGAGGTAGTGATCCTCAGCCTGCAATGCGATCAGCGCCGCGCCGCGCCGTTTCGCGGACAGGCGTTGGCGGAAGGCGGCGGCCGGATCGGCCTGCGGCTCGCTCGCCACAGCCGCCTCTTCAGGCCTGGACCAGACCAGTTGGCGAAACAGCATCGCGGCGAAGCAGACCACGAACACCTGGAACCAGGGTTCGAAATAGTGCGGGAGGGTCGGGCGCATGCCGGCCAGCCAGTGGTTGCAGGCGAAGACGATCAGGGCCACCGGCGCGACCATGAGGGCGCTCACCGATAGCACCCTCGGCCAGAAGCGGGTGGTCAGCCGCAGGACCAGGGTGTCGATCGTGATCCCCACGATCCCGCCCCCGACCATGCAGATCAGCCAGTAGACCAGACGTTCGAACAGGCTGCGCTCGGACGATCCGAACGGACCCAGTACGGCCATCACCACGCCAATCGCCGTCCACAGCCCGAGGTCGGCGACGAGGCGGCGGTGCGGCGGGGTATCGAGACGGGGCGGCATAGGCGGCGAAGACCAGCGGAATCGTTCGCGCGATCCTGCCACGACTGGCGAAAGTCGCGAGCCCGTTCACGCAGCCTCGGCGCCGTTGGCGAGAATAGCCCTTGGCGTCCAGCCTGCGCCTCACATGAGATAGCGATGTCAATCCTGGAGCACCGAATGAACAGCCGACTTGCCTGGGGCGCCTGGGCCCTCGCGGCCGTCCTGAGCGTCGCCGTCGCCGGCTATGCCTGGTACTTCGCGCCACAGGTCCAGAACCTGTCGCCACCTATCGCGGGCAACCTGTTCGCACGGCCGTGGCTAACCTTGCATGTCGCCGGCGCGGGCACGGCGTTGATGGTCGGCGCCTTTCAGTTCCTGCCGGCCATACGTCGCCGGCGCGCGCTGCACCGCGGGCTGGGCCGGGTTTATGTCGTCAGCATCCTCGTCGGGGGCTCGGCGGGATTTGTGGCGGCGTTCGGATCGACCGCCGGTCCCATCGCGGTCGCCGGCTTCGGCCTACTGGCGCCGGTCTGGCTCTTCACAACCGTGCAGGGTTGGCGCACCGCGCGGGCCGGTCGGTTCACGGAGCACCGCCGCTGGATGATCCGCTCGTTCGCCCTGACCTTCGCGGCTGTGACGCTTCGGCTTTATCTGCCGCTAGGGATGATGGCGGGGTTGTCGTTTCACGAAATCTACGTCGCGACAGCGTGGATATCCTGGGTCCCCAACCTCCTGGCGGCGGAGCTCTACCTGCGACGGGAATCCCGCGCGCGGACGCTGTCCCCGGCTTAACGGGATTGATCGCCGTTTCGCCCCACCTGCCGCCATCATGCTGACATCGCCCTGGCAGCAGGGATGGGGTCTGATGAGGCGAGCAGGAGGAACTTTCCGATGAACGACGAGCTGGTCTTCTATACCCACCCCATGTCGCGAGGCCGCATCATCCGGTGGATGCTGGAGGAGGTGGGGCAGCCCTACCAGACCGTGCTGCTGGACTACGACGGCTCGATGAAGGCCCCGGCCTATCTTGCGATCAACCCCATGGGCAAAGTGCCGACGATTACCCATGGCGGCACGGTGGTGACGGAATGCGCGGCAATCTGCGCTTACCTGGCCGATGCCTTCCCGCAGGCGCGTCTTGCGCCGGCGCCGGACAGCCATCTGCGCGGTCCCTACTATCGCTGGCTGTTCTTCGGCGCGGGCCCGGTCGAGCAGTCGGGCAATGCGCGGGCGATGGGCTGGACGGCCCCCGACGAGCGCCGCGCCGCCCTGGGTTACGGCGATCACGATGCGGTTCGCGACACACTTGAGGGCGCGCTGAAGGACCGCGAGTTCCTGGTGGGTGAGACGTTCACAGCCGCAGATCTCTACATCGGCTCCCACCTCGGTTGGGGCATGCAGTTTGGCATGATCGACAAGCGACCCGTGTTCGAGGCCTACGTGGCCCGTCTGCACCAGCGCCCCGCGGCGGTCCGCGCCAGCGAAGTCGACGACGCGCTCATGCCGGCCCAGGCGGAGCCCGCTGGATAAGATCCCACTTCGTGCCGTAGAGGTCTTCGAAGACGGCGACGCTGCCGTAGGGCTCGTGGCGGGGTGGCTCAAGGAACCGGACGCCCGCGGCGCTCATCCGCTGATGGTCGCCGGCGAAGTCGTCGGTCTCCAGGAACAGGAACACCCGTCCGCCGGCCTGGTCGCCGATCCGGGCGGCCTGGTCCCCCTGGGCCTTTGCGAGCAGCAGGCCCGCCTCCGAACCGGGCGGCCGCACCACGACCCATCGTTTGCCGCCGCCCATGTCCGTGTCCTCCGCGAGATCGAAACCGACCTTGCGGACGTAGAAATCGATCGCCGCGTCGTAGTCGCGGACGAGCAGGGCGGTGAGGGCGAGTCGCATGGCGCGACCTTACCTCAATGCGCCGCGCGCGCGCCTTGCGCGGCCACCTCCGCCAGCCGGCCATGCAGCTCGCTCATGTGGTCGAAATCGGCCTCGAAAGCGCCCAGCCCCTGGGTGAGGCCGCGCAGCTCGGCGATCAGGTCCTGGCGCTCACTTTGAGGTAGATAGGCCTCGATCCGTTCCCAGCCGCGCCAATCCTCGCGGGGGCCGAGGCCCAGGATCTGGCCTCGCCGGGCGGTCAGGGCCGAGGTGACGTTCGAGGCGCTCGGCGACGGCGAGAAGACCGTCAGCTTTTCGATCGGCTCCAGCAACACCGCGCCGGCCTGAGCCATAGCGTCCTCGATGGCCAGACGCCCGACGGTCCGGAAGGCCATTTCGGAGGAATCGACGCTATGCGTCTGGCCGTCGGTCAGGGTGACCTCGAGGTCCGTGACCGGGAACCCGAGCGGCCCCTTCGACAGCCCGTCGCGGACACCGCTTTCCACCGCCGGTATCCATTGTCGCGGCACAGCGCCGCCGACGACCTTGGACTGGAACACGAAGCCGGAGCCTCTCGGCAGGGGGCGCACGTCGATGGTGATGTCCGCGAACTGGCCATGGCCGCCGGACTGCTTCTTGTGCCGCGAGCGCTGGGTGGCGGCCCGGGCGATGGTCTCGCGGTAGGGGGTGCGCGGCTGAGTGGTGTCGATCTCCACGTTATAGCGACGCTTGAGGCGCTCCAGGGCTAGGCGCACATGACCCTCGCCCTGGCCGGCCAGCAGCATCTGGCGCCCCTCGGGGTCGTGGGTGAGGGTGAGGCCGGGTTCCTCCTCCACCAGCTTGCCCAGGGCGCCGGAGAGGCGGACATCGTCGCCGCGATTGCGGGCTGCCAGAGCCACAGCGTGAAGCGGACGCCGGCCAAACGACGCACATACCGTGACTTGCGGTTGGCCGCTGGTCGAGAGGATCTGTCCGGCACCCGCCGCCTCGACCTTGCCGATGGCGCAGATTTCGCCAACCGGGGCCTGGCTGATCTTGCGGAGCGCCGCACCCTGCACCTGGCTAAGGCCGCCAGCCCGCGCCCTGGCGCCGTTTGGCAGCATCAGGTCGGCGCCGTCCGCCAGGGGCGCGCCGAACACCCGGGCATAGGCCAGCTTGCCCGACTGTCCGGCATAGGCCGCCTTCAGGACGTAGGCGCCTCTTTCGATCCCCAGCCGTGCAGCCGCCTGGCTCGCAGGCGGGGTCTCGTGCCTTAGCGCCTTCAGGAGCCGCCGGATGCCAAAGCCGTTCTGGGCCGAGCCGAAGAAGACCGGGGTGATCAGTCCGGCATTCATGTCCTGCACAAGGTCCTGGAACACCGCGTCGCGGCTGGGCGTCACGTCGCTGAGCAGTTGCTCCAGCAGGGTGTCGTCGAAGTCGGCGAGTTGCTCCAGCATGTGGAACCGCGCATCCGTCTCCTCGGCCTGGAGCTCGCCCGGACTTTCGACCTGCGCGGAGGGCTTGCCCTGCCGGTAGCGAAAGCATCGCTCAAGGGCCAGGTCGATGTAGCCGCTGATCCTGTCGCCGCTCCACGTGGGGATCTGGCGCGCCACCAGCGTTGCGCGGGAGACGGGGGCCAGGGCATCCAGCAGGGCGCTCAGGGCGCCTCGCGCCTGGTCCATCTTGTTCACGAAGAGGGCGTGCGGAACGCCCAGTCGCTCCAATTCCCGCAGCGCCGGCTGCAACAGGACCGCCTTTGCGGGATCCGGCTCGGCGACCACTATGGCCAGGTCGACCGCCGGCAGGGCGGGGTCGATCTCCGCGCAGAACTCGAGGGACCCGGGGCAGTCGACGACGACATAGCGGTCGCCCATGAACTCGAAGCCGGCGAGGTTCAGTTCCACGGAATGTCCGCGGGCTCGCGCCTCGGGACTGCTGTCGCCGATCTCGCCGGGACGCACCGCTGCGCCGGTGGCGGCTTCAAGCAGGGCTTCCATCAGGGTCGTCTTGCCCGCGTTCGTGGGGCCGACGAGCGCAAGCGCCCGAACCGACCCCGTGGCCTGGATTGCCATGATCGTTCTCCCATCACCTCGGGCGCTCGAGGCGCCCCGATCCCGGGAGGTCTGGCGCCGAAAGCGCGGGTTGCGGGCGGTCTGCGACCGGCGAGGCCAGCCGACGCCGCCCTACTGGCTCAGAGCCTACGCCCGGAGATTCCCGCGGCACAATCGCAACCGCGCGCCGAACGGCCGGCTCAAGACTTTGTGACAATCGCCCCGCTGGCGGCTAGGCTTTCCGCGTGACGTCGCATCCCCGCCGCCCCACCGCTCGCGTCCTGCTTCTGGACCGCGACGACCGGATCCTGCTGCTGCGCGGACGCTTGCCGGGGCGGGCCGACAGCGTGGCGTCATGGTTCACCGTCGGCGGCGCGCTGGAGCCGGGCGAAAGCTTCCAGGAGGCTGCAGCGCGGGAGATCGTCGAGGAGACCGGCATGACCGGGTTCGAGCTCGGGCCAGTGGTCTGGCTGCGCGAAGGCGTGCTGGAGATTCCGCACCCGACGTACTTCGTCGAGCAATACATCGTCGCGCGCTGCGAGGCCGGCGCGTTGAGCCGCGCCGGCTGGAACGCGGATGAGCAGGCCCTGATCGAAGACATGCGGTGGTGGACCCTCGGCCAGCTGGCCGCTACCGAGGATCAGGTTTTCCCGCCAGGCCTGGCCCAGCGACTGGCCGCGGTGCTGGCGGGCGTCTTTCCCACCGAGCCCCAGCGCATTCCGTGGTAGGCCAGACCGGCCCGACGCTGCGACGCCAATGTGAGCTGACGCCATGATCCTCGCCCTGTTTGCCGCCGCCTCGATTTCCGCCGCCTGCGACCTCGAAAGGCCGTCCGGCGCCCCGGGCTGCACCCGGGCGGCAGTCGACGCCCTGCCGATGAACG
>JANPKX010000563.1:0-2833 GCA_031426235.1 Alphaproteobacteria bacterium
CAGACCTCGGAGCCCGTGTTCGTGAAGCGCGCCGAGGGCGCCGCCGAGGGGGACGGGTACATTACCGCTGTGGTGTGGCGGGCGGCGGAGAACCGGTCCGACCTGGCGATCTTCGAGGCCCAGGACATCGCCAAGGGACCGGTCGGCATCGCCAAGATGCCCCGCCGGGTGCCGTTCGGCTTCCACGGCAACTGGGCCGATCTCTAGATGCGGGGCTGGGACCTGCTGGTCGATCGCGGCGACCTGACGCGGACCAGGCTCGCAGCCGCCGACCCGGACGTCGCGCTGGCTGACGGCGAGGCGCTGCTGGCGGTGGAGAGCTTTGCGCTCACGGCCAACAACATCACCTACGGCGCCGCCGGCGACATGATCGGCTACTGGAAGTTCTTCCCCGCGCCCGAGGGGCAGGGGCGGATCCCGGTCTGGGGGTTCGCGCGCGTGGTGCGTTCGAACTGCGCCGACGCGCCGGAGGGCCTGCGCCTGTTCGGCTATTGGCCCATGTCGAGCCATACGGTGGCGCGGCTGCGGAACGCGCGGAACGGCTTCGTCGAGACTTCGGCCTATCGCGCCGAGTTGCCGCCCACCTACAACGCCTACCAGGCCGCCGAGCCCGACCCGGCGGACGACTGGCGCTCGCTGCTCAGGCCGCTGCTGATGACGTCCTTCGTGCTGGACGATCAGCTTTCGGAGTCGCCGGCGCGGACGATGGTGCTGTCCAGCGCGTCCAGCAAGACCGCTATGGGCTTGGCCTGGCTCGCCGCCAAGCGCGGCGTCCGGGTGGTCGGGCTGACCTCATCAGGCCATGTGGATCGGCTGCGCGGGTTCGGCCTCTACGAGACGGTGGCGCCCTATGACTCCATCGGCGGGCTGACGGCGGAGGGCGGGGTCGACTATGTGGACTTCGCGGGGCGCAGCGCGGTCACCCAGGCCGTGCACGAGACCTTCGGCCAGGCGCTGAAGCAGAGCATCGGCGTCGGCATCACCCACTGGGAGGCCATGGGGGGGCCCCGCCCGACGACCGGGCCTGCTCCGGCTATGTTCTTCGCGCCCGATCGCATCCGTCAGCGGATGAAGGACTGGGGGCCGGAGGAACTTGGCGCACGGTTCGGCGCGGTGCTGGATGGGTTCGTGGCGGCCAGTCCGTGGTTGAAGCTAAAGCATCATACCGGTCCGGACGCCCTGCAGGCGCTCTATGCCGATTTGGTCGCCGGCCGGATGGAGCCGGACCAAGGGCATATCGTCAGGCCCGCCTAGCCTGTCTTGAACGCAAGGAAACTCACGATGCGCATGGCCTGGATCGGGCTGCTCACCACCCTGGCCCTGCTCGCCGGCACGCCGGCGATGGCGGCTGACAGGGCCAGGCTCGTCGAACCGCCGACAGCCGGCCCCCTGGAGGCCGCGGCCTTCTACAAGGGCATCTGGTATGAACAGGCCCGTACGCCCACCCGACTGACCCGCGGGTGCGAGTACGCCACCACCGAGCATGGCCGCGACCCGGAGGGCCGGATCACGGTCCGCGACGCCTGCCGCAAGGACGGACCCGCGGGGAAGGAGACAGCCATCGCGGGAATCGGGATGCTGAAGGACCCCGGCCAGAACGCCACCTTGGAGGTGCGATACCGCTTCGGGCCGCTCCGTCCGGTCCGCACCTATCGGATCATCGCCGCAGGACCCGCCGGCGACTGGCACATCTCCGCGGAGCCAGGGTTCGAGAAGGTCTACATCTTCACCCGCGCGGTGGCGCCGCCCCTGGCGGAGGTCGAGGCGCTGATCGCCCGCGTGCGCGCGCTGGGCTATGTCGGCGAGATCGAGACGCTGGCGACGCCCGGCCGAGAGCGCCGCCCCTAATCAGGGCGCCGCAGAGAAGTCGAGGGCTTGGAACGCCGCGGGCGCTACCGGCGCCAGCAGCACGCGCGCCGTCAGCTTGCCGTTCGCGCAGGGCAGGGTGATGAAGCCCGACATGGCGTTGCTGGCGCGGATCGGCTCGGCCGTGCCGCAGGCGCCCAGCCTGGCCTTCAGCGTGGCCAGTTCGGCGTTGCGGCGCGGCGCGTCGCGGTCCAGCAGGACGTTCATCGCCAGGCCGCCGCGCACCGCCGTCACGTCCCCGGCGGCGTAGATCTGCTCCACATAGCGCGCTGCGGTCGCCAGCATGGTTGAGGTCGGCGCCGAGCGCGCCGGGAAGGCGCCGGACTTGACCAGCAGGGTCGCGGCCTCGCGCACCTGGGGCGAGACCCCGGCATAGGTCAGATTGGCGAAGGCGAACACGGCGATCCCGCGCTCGGGCAGCAGCAGCACGTTGGAGCCATAGCCGGGCAGGCCGCCGGAGTGGCCGAAGTGTGGGCCCAGCACGCAGTCGCTGTAGGGGATTGTGCCCAGGCTATAGCTCTGAGTGCGGGCGCAGCCGGCGTCAGGCTGGGCCACGGCGGCGGCGAAGGTCATGGGGCGCAACAGTTCGCGCAGGCTGGCGCGGCGCAGCAGACCGTCCTCCGGGCCGTCGCGCGGCGGCCATGCGGCCAGCTCCCAGGCGAGGTAGCGCGCATAGTCGTTTGCGGTGGTCATGAGCCCGCCCATCGCCCCGAACGCGCCCGGCCCCAATGATGGCTCCTCCAGCCACTGACCGTCTTGCCAGCGGTAGCCGACTGCCCGGCGGCTGGGCGGCGATTTGGCGAGGTCATAGGTGGTCGCGGCCATGCCGAGGGGCTGCAGGAAGCTCTCCTCGACATAGTCGGCATAGTTCCGGCCCGAGGCGTTCGTCACGAGCCGGCCGACGAGGGCATAGCCGAAGTTCGAGTATTCGAACGCCATCTGCGGGGGCCGAGAGAACGGTACGCCG
>JANPKX010000564.1:0-9460 GCA_031426235.1 Alphaproteobacteria bacterium
GCTCTTGAAGCAGCTCCGCTGGGGCTTTCCGGGCCCGCGCGGCCCCGTGATCAACTTCCGCTCGGACGGGCGGCAGTTCCCCAGCGGCCGCTGCCTGATCCCATCCGACGGCTTCTACGAGTTCACCGGCGCCAAGGCGCCCAAGTCCAAATGGCTGTTCGAGCCGGCTGCCGGCGGGTTCCTAGGGGTGGCCGGCCTGATCCGCGACGACCGCTTCACCCTGCTCACCGGTGATCCTGGCCCCGACATCGCCCCCTACCACGGCCGCCAGCTCGTCATCCTGCCGCCCGACCACTGGGCCGCCTGGCTCGATCTGGATCAGCCCGCGCCCCCGCTCGCCCCCGCCCCCGCGGGCACGCTGAGGGTCACGCAAGTGCGCTAGCCGCCCGAGGTCCTCCCCACATCGTGGGGAGGGGGACCACGCACATCGTGGTGGAGGGGCAGCCCCCTCTTACGGCAGGTCTTCCGCCAGGATCGACATGTTGAAGACGTACGAGCCGTCGCCGTCCTCGTCTTCGAACACCACGCCGATGAACTCTTCGCCGACATAGACCTCGGCGGAATCCTTCTGCTTGGGCCTGGGCACAAGCGTGATGCGGGCGTTGGCGAAGGTGCCGCGCAGGTGGCCTTCGATCTTGCGGATAGCTCGTTCGTCCACGTGGGCGCTCCTGCGGTCGGGTACGGGGCCGCTATCTACAGAAAGCCGCGCCCCGGCGAAACCTCAGATGACGTAGTCGTACACAGCATCGGCCAGGGTGTGGTCCATGCTGCGCGCCGGCTCCTCGCACGTCGGGCAGTTGACCAGCCGCGCGGGCACGCCCGCCGCCGTGCAGCCCGCCGGCACCGGCTTCAGCACCACCGAGCCCGAGGCGATCTTGGCGTAATCGCCGATCGTGATGTTGCCCAGCACCTTGGCCCCGGCGCCCAGCAGGACGCCCTTGCCCACCTTCGGGTGCCGGTCGCCGCGCTCGGCGCCCGTCCCGCCCAAGGTCACGCCCTGAAGCATCGAGACGTCGTCGCCGATCACCGCGGTCTCACCGATAACGATGCCGGTGCCGTGGTCGATGAACACGCCGCGCCCGATCCGGGTCGCCGGATTGATGTCCACCTGGAAAAGCTCGCTGGATCGGCTCTGCAGGTAGAACGCCAGGGTGTCGCGGCCCTGGCCGTAAAGCCAGTGCGCCACCCGATGCGTCTGCAGCGCCAGGAAGCCCTTGAAGAACAGGAACGGCTGAACGTAGCCCTTGCAGGCCGGATCGCGCTCGAACACCGCCTTCAGGTCATCTTCCACTTTCTCAACGATGGAGGGATCGGCCTCGAACGCCTCCTCGACCGTGTCGCGCAGGCTCATGGCGCGCAGTTCCTGGTCGCCCAGCTTGCGGGCCAGTTGATAGCTCAGCGCGTCGCCCAGGCTGTCGTGGTTCAGGATCACCGCAGCCAGCAGGCTGGCCAGGGCCGATTCCGACCGCGCGGCGGCCTCGGCCTCGTTGCGCAGCGCGGCCCAGACAGGCGGCGGTACGGCGGGGTTCACCACCTCAAGGCGCTGGCTCATGGCATCCTCCCGGCCCATCGGGCGTCCTCCCATTATCGCCCCGGCGGACGCCGTCGGCAACTAAGGCCCCGTCACGCACATGATGCGCCCGGCCGCGCAGCGCCACCCCCGAAATTCTGAACGCCCTACCAGCTCAACAGTTTCAGGCCCGGGATGTCGGCAAGATCCGGGGCGTTCATCGTCACGAGCGTGGCCCCCAGGACGAGCGCTTGCGCAGCGATCATGCGGTCTAGGATTTTGCGCCGGGAGTATCCACACGCTTCGATGATGTTGCGGTAGGCCTCGGCCGCCGGCTCGTCGAAGGGTACGCTCCGCAGCGTCACGAACAGCGTGTCAAGTCTCCGGCGCGAAAGCTCGACCTCGCCCGGCTCACGCCAGACGCCACCCTCCAACTCGATGCGGGTCACGACCGAGATGCAGGCGTCGCCGTCCAATGCCTCCACCCTCGTCAGCGTCGGCTCGTCACCGTCGCGTAGGTGGATCGCGATATTGGTGTCCAGCAGGTACAGCAATCAGAGGCCGAGCCGGTCGGGGAAGATATCCGAATCACGCACCTCGACCTCGCTTGGAACCGGCAATTCGCGAAGGCGCCGCACCATCTCCACGATCGAAGGCCGCTTCGGGGAGATCGTCAGGACCTCGCCTGTCTTGACGATCGTCACTTCCACGTCGCGTCCGAAAGCGACTTCCTTCGGGAGCCGAACGGCCTCGCTGTTGCCGCTCCGGAACACCTTGCTGGTCACCGTAGTCATCGCGTGCGTCCTTCGTACCTACGGCGTATATACGACAATCCGAGTTGGTTTCCAAGGCTGGGCCGCCTACACCGCGAGGGTGACCGCGCCCTTGCCCACCGCGCCGGCCTTCGGCGCCGCCCTCCCCGTGCGGCCCCACCCCGCCGTGCTGGATTTCCTCGCGCTGCGCCGCTCGACCTCAGCCGTGACGCTTTCTGCACCCGCCCCCAGTCCCGATCAGCTCGCCGACCTGCTGCGCCTCGCCGCCCGGGTCCCCGACCACGGCAAGCTCGCCCCCTGGCGCTTCATCGTCCTGGAAGCCGACGGCAAGGCAGACTTCGCCGCGCGGCTGGAAGCTCTCGCGCAGGGTCGTGGCGATCCGGTGCAGGCCGCCAAGCTCGCCAAGCTGAAGACCCCGCCCCTGGCCGTTGCGGTGATATCATCGCCGAGAGCCGCTGCGATTCCTGAGTGGGAACAGCTACTGTCCGCGGGCGCGGTCTGCGCCAACCTGCTCTACGCCGCCCAGGCGATGGGGTTCGGCGCCAACTGGATCACGGACTGGTACAGCTACGACGCCGAGGCGACCGCCACTCTCGGCCTCATCGCACCCGAGCGCGTCGCCGGCTTCATCCTCATCGGCACACCCGGCGACCCGCCCCAGGAACGTGAACGGCCTGTCGTGGCGCCGCTCGTGACCCGGTGGGGTGAGTAAGACTTCGGCTCACCCACGTCCGCGGTACGGCGCCACGCCCTGATCCGGCAGCCACAAGCCCTCAGGCGCTGCGCCGGTCTGCCAAAAGACGTCGATCGGGATGCCGCCGCGCGGGTACCAGTAACCGCCGATCCGCAGCCAGCGCGGCGAGAGCTCGGCCGCCAGCCGCTTGCCGATCGCCACAGTACAGTCCTCGTGAAACGCCCCGTGGTTGCGGAAACTGCCCAGGTAGAGCTTCAGCGACTTGGACTCGACCAGCCAGTCGGCCGGCGCATAGTCGATCACCAGGTGGGCGAAGTCCGGCTGGCCCGTCACTGGGCACAGCGACGTGAATTCCGGCGCCGCGAAGCGCACCAGGTAGGTGGCGTCCGGGTGCGGGTTGGGCACGCGCTCCAGTACCGCACTCTGCGGACTGTCAAAGCCGCGATGGCCCTGCCCCAGCTGGGTCAGATGTGTCTCTTCCATGTGCCGCGCTTTAGACGCTACTAGACCCTCGAACAACTGAGGGCGCGGGCATGGCGGCAGGACAGTATGCAGAGTTTGTCGTGGTCGTGACGGGCTCCTCCACGGGCTTGGGTCGGGCCATCGCGGTCGAGGTCTCGCGCCAGGGGGCTCGCGCGGTGGTGATCAACTACGCCAGCAACGCCGACGACGCCGAGGAAACCGCCCGTCTTGTCCGGGCCGAGGGCGCCGAGGCGGTGGTGGTCCAGGGCGACGTGGCTCTCGACGAGGATTGTCGCCGAATCGCCGCCGCCGCCCAGCCGTTCGGCCGCATCGACGCGCTCTTCAACAATGCCGGGACAACCCGCTTCGCCGGCCACGCCGACATGGATGCGATCTCGGCCCAGGACTTCCTCGAGCTCTACGCCGTCAACGTCGTGGGCGCCTGGCAGATGGTGCGGGCCTGCCGGTCCCTGCTGGAGGCCGCGCCCCAGCCGGGCGCCGTGGTCAACACCTCCTCCATCGCCGGGGTGGCCGGCATCGGCTCGTCGGTGCCCTACGCAGCCTCCAAGGGTGCGCTCAATACCATGACGGTGTCTCTGGCCCGGGCCCTGGCGCCGAAGATCCGGGTGAACGCGATCTGCCCGGGCTTCATCGACACCCCGTGGTTCGAGAAGGGTCTCGGCGCCGCTGCGGCCGACAGGCTGCGAGCCAATGCCGCCGCCGGAACGCCGCTCAAGGTCGCCTCCCAGCCGGACGATATCGCCGACGCCGCGGTTTTCCTGGGCGGACGCGCGTCGCGACATGTCACCGGCGAAACCCTGCTGGTCGATGGTGGCTCGCACCTGAGTTTCGCACCGCTGGTCGCAAGATAGGCGCCTGCGTCAGGCGATGGTGCCTGAAAAGCAGGCATGCCACGGCTGTTGCCGCTCAATTCTTTGTCAGGACCTCTGTGGCAGGGCTGGCGCTCGTTCGCCGCTTTGAGGTTGCGCTCGCGCCAACCACGATACCTGCGCCGTCGGACCTAAACCGGCGGACACTGAGAGGGGATACTCAATGAGAACGCTTAAACTCGCGCTCGCGGCCGCTGTCGGATCGCTGGCTCTCGCCGGCGCCGCCCAGGCGCAGGATGACGGCCCAGCCTTCGCCTTCAACCTCGGCGCCAACACCGACTACGTCTTCCGCGGCTTCAGCCAGACCGGTGAGGACCCGTCGGTCTTCGGCGGGGTCGATGCCACCCTGGGCAAGGCCTATGCCGGCATCTGGGTTTCGAACGTCGATTTCGGCAATGGCACCGATCTCGAGTACGACCTCTACGCCGGTTTCAAGCCGACGCTGGGCGCTGTGACCCTCGACCTGGGCGTCATCTACTACGGCTACGTCGACAGCCCCTCGGGCTCCAACCAGGACTACGTTGAGGTCAAGGCCGCCGCCTCCGTGCCGGCCGGCCCGGCAACGCTCGGCGTGGCGACTTACTATTCGCCCCAGTTCTTCGGCAAGACCGGCGATGCCTTCTATTACGAAGCCAATGCCGCCGTCGCGATTCCGGAAACCAAGTTCTCGGTCAGCGGCGCGCTCGGCCGTCAGGAAATCCAGAAAGCGCTGGATTACACCACATGGAACGTCGGCGTCGGCTTTGCCCTCACCGACAACGTCAGCTTCGACGTCCGCTACTTCGACACCAATCTGTCCAAGGCCCAGTCGGGCGGCCTCGCCGACTCGCGGGTGGTCGGCGGGATCAAACTGGTCTGGTAATCCGCACCCGTTCTCACCACGAGATACGGCAAGCCGTCGCGGCGACGCGGCGGCTTTTCCGTTTGCCGCGATTGTTCACCGGATTGAAGGACGCGGCTTCCTAGTTTCCGCTGCGTCCGGTAAGCATGTTCCGGTCTGGCCCCGCACGCATCCGAGTCTGCTCGCGGTTCGTTAAGCCTATGGTGTCCAGCCTCCCGGGGGGGGGAGGCCCATGTTCGGGGATCGGTGGATGAGCGGAATTCGGCGTATGGAGCGCATCGCCGTCCGGGCCCAGACTGTCCTGGTCGACGCCCTGCTCGCGGCGCTGGCCTTCGCCATGGCTTTCTTCATTGCGCCGGTGCAGCCTGAGCTGGGTTTCGGCCAGGCTGGCGCACTCTCCTTCGTCCAGCTCTGCGGGCTCTATGCGGTCATCGCCCTGGGCTTCAGCGCGCTGTCCCAGCGTGCCCTGTCGCCGTGGCGCTACGTGTCGATCCCCGACACCCTGGTTCTGACCCGCTCGGCCGTCTTCACGGCTGCGGTCTTCCTGCTGGCCGTCTTCGTGCTGGATCGGGCCAAGGGCCTGCCGCGCTCGACACTCGTCATGGCGCCCCTCTTCCAGATGCTGATCTCTATGGGCGTGCGCATCGCCCGGCGGGCGCTGCATGAGCATGCTCTGGAGGGGTTTTCGCCGCTCAAGTCGATCGCCAACCGCATGGCCCAGGCGCCGTCGCTGCTGCTGATCGGCCCCGCGTCTCTGGCGGACACCTACCTGCGTGACCTGACCCGAAATGGTGGTCAGTCCTACACCCCCGTCGGCATCATCGGCATCGACCGCCGTGACGTTGGTCAGCAGGTGCGCGGCGTTTGCATACTCGAGGCGATCGACCGCCTCGATGAGGTGCTGGCCGACCTGCGCCGATGGAACCGCTATCCCCGCGCGGTCCTCTTCCTGGAGGAACCCGGCAAGCTGAAGGGCCTCACCGCCGAGATGCTGGGACGCCTCAAGAGCGACGGTATCCGCCTGCTGCGCCTGCCGTCCATCGTCGAACTGGCTCAGCACGATGGCCTCACCCCCGTCCCGATGCGCGACATCCACATCGAGGAACTGCTGGCGCGCGAGCCGATCGAGCTGGACCGCCGCGCCATCGGCAGCCTGATCAAGGGCCGGCGGGTGCTGGTCACCGGCGCCGGCGGCTCCATCGGCGCCGAGCTCTGCCGCCAGGTCGCCGCCTTCCATTGCGCCCACCTGACCCTCATCGACCTCTCGGAGACCGCCCTCTTCGAGATCGAGCGTGAGATGCGCGAGACCTTCCCGCACATCAGCATCAAGGCGGTGATGTGCGACGTGCGCAACGCTCAGCGGACGACCGCCGCGTTCGCCCGTGAGATGCCGGACCTGGTGTTCCACGCCGCGGCCCTCAAGCACGTCTCGATGGTCGAGCGCCACCCGACAGAGGGCATCCTGACCAATGTCATCGGCACGTGGAATGTCACCGAGGCCGCCAAGGCCTGCCGCGCGGACCAGATGATCCTGATCTCGACCGACAAGGCCGTCGACCCCACGAACGTCATGGGCGCCACCAAGCGGCTGGCCGAAGCGGTGGTCCAGGCCCAGCAGACCACCAACGACAGCGATACCAGGTTCTCGGCCGTGCGGTTCGGCAATGTGCTGGGGTCGTCCGGGTCGGTGGTGCCAATCTTCAAGTCGCAGATCGAGCGGGGCGGGCCGGTCACCGTCACCCACGCCGACATGACCCGCTTCTTCATGACCATTCCCGAGGCGGCCCAGCTGGTCCTGCACGCCACGGCCGCTTGCCACGAGGACGAGCGCCGCGACTCGCGTCTGTTCCTGCTGGAGATGGGCGAGCCGGTCAGCATCCTGGAACTGGCTCAGCAGATGATCGCCCTCTCCGGGCGCAAGTCGGTCGAGATCGAGATAACCGGCCTGCGCCCTGGCGAGAAACTGACCGAGGCCCTGCTGGACGAGACCGAGCGCTCCCTGCCCTGCGCGCCCAAGGTCATGGAGGTGGTGTCAAACTCCGCCCTGCGCGTCACGCCCGGCCACCTGCAGGACCTCGCAGATGTGGTCGACACCGCCGACGTCGAGACGGTTCGGCGCGCCCTTTTCGACCTGGTCTCGCAGGTCCGCGGTGAAAAACCAGCCGCCGCGCCCAACCTGCGGGTTGTCGCCGGCGGCTGACCCTGGAATTCCACCCCCTGGGACGCTCGACCAGAGGCCGACCACCGATCAACTTGGGGTCAGGCCGCGCTTGCGCTTGGCAGCGGGTTCGCAGACATTGGGTCTCCCCTTGCCGCGCCCGCCGCCGCCGGGCGAAGTGCGATCCTCAAGCCGAGCTGTTATGTCGCCCATCGCCACGCGCTTGCCTGCCCTTTTCAAGCGCACGATCGCCGCACGACGCCGACCGCTCTTCACCTACACCTTCGCACTGGTCGCCTTCGCGATCGCCTTGATCGCGCGGTTTGCCCTGCAAGGCGTTTTGCCGCCGACCGGGTTTCCGTTCCTCACCTTCTTCCCGGCCGTGCTGCTGACGGCCTTGTTCTGCGGCTTGCGGCCGGCGCTGCTCACGTCGGCGCTGAGCACTTTGGCCGCGTGGTACTTCTTCGTCGCGCCTGTCCGTTCCTTCGCGCTGCACACGACGGCGGACATCGTCGCCATCGTATTCTTCGCGACCATCCTCCTGATCGACTGCATCGTCGTCGATGTCATGAACCGGGCGCTGGAGCGGAACGCCGCGCTTGCCGCGGTGCTGGCCCAGCGGGTCGACGAACGCACGGAGGAACGCGACCGGCTCTGGTCGCTGTCACGCGACCTGTTTCTGATCACGGATCTCGACGGGCGCATTGTGAACGCAAATCCGGCTTGGACGGACGTGCTGGGTTGGCACGCCGACGACCTCGTGGGGACGGTCTTCCTCGATCTCCTTCATCCCGATGACCTCGCCGCTAGCCGGGACGAGCTGGGCCATCTGGCGGAGGGGCGCGAGACCCTGCGCTTCAACAATCGATATCGGGCCAAGGACGGCGCCTATCGTTGGCTGTCGTGGACCGCGATCGCCAAGGATGGCCTCTCCTATGGGATCGCGCGTGACGTCACCGCTGACCGCGAGGCCGCCGACAACCTCCGGCGCGCTGAGGACAACCTTCGCCAGGCCCAGAAGATGGATGCGGTCGGGCAGCTTACGGGCGGCATCGCGCACGACTTCAACAATATGCTCGCGGTCGTCATCGGGTCGCTGGACATGCTCAAGCGGCGCATGGTCGACGGCGAGGCCCGCCACCTGCGTCTCATTGAAAACGCGATGGAAGGCGCGACGCGCGCCGCGGCCCTGACGCAGCGCCTGCTGGCCTTCTCGCGCCAGCAGCCGCTCAAGCCCGAGCGAATTGATCCGAACAAGCTGGTGTCCGGAATGTCGGAGCTCTTGCGGCGGACGATCAACGAGACGGTGCAGTTGGAGACCACGCTGGCCGGGGGCCTATGGCCGGTTCTGATCGATCCCAATCAACTGGAAAACGCGATCCTGAACCTCGCCGTGAACGCGCGTGACGCCATGCCGGAAGGCGGGCGGTTGACGATAGAGACCTCCAACCGCTGCCTCGACGACGCCGAGGCGCGCGACCAGGACATCCCGCCCGGAGACTACGCCCTGATCGCCGTCAGCGACACGGGGACCGGCATGACGAAGGAAGTTGTCGAGCGCGCTTTCGACCCCTTCTTCACCACGAAGGACGTCAACAAGGGCACGGGCCTGGGCCTGTCGATGGTGCATGGGTTCGTGCGGCAGACTGGCGGCCACGCGAAGATTCGCTCGGATCTCGGGCAAGGCACGACGGTAGAGCTATACCTGCCGCGCCTTCTGGGTCAGCCACTGGATGCGCCGACCCGATCCCCGCCGTCGGACCCCTCGGATCTCCCGAAGGGCCAGCCGAGCGAGATCATATTGGTCGTGGAGGACGAGGATCGCGTCCGGCTCGTCACGGTCGAGGCGCTCAGGGAACTGGGCTACACGGTCATCCACGCCGATGGCGGACAGGCCGCCTTGCGCATGCTCGATGCGAATCCCAGCGTGACGTTGCTGTTCACCGACATCGTCATGGCCGAGATGAACGGTCGCCAACTGGCGGACGAGGCGCAGCGGCGGCATCCGGACGTCAAAGTGCTTTATACGACGGGGTACGCACGAAGCGCGGTCGTCCACGATGGCGTGGTCGATCACGGGGTGCAGCTGATTTTCAAGCCTTTCACCTTGGACAGTCTCGCCATCCAGGTGC
>JANPKX010000565.1:0-5501 GCA_031426235.1 Alphaproteobacteria bacterium
CGCGGGCCATGGCGGCGTCGTCGCGGTCCAGGCGCTTATGGCTGACCACGGCGTGACCGCGCAGACCTTGGCCGGCCTGACCTACCGCGCCCCTTCGCTGATCCATCGCCTGGTCGGCCGCCCGGTGATCCAGGCGATGACGCCCGCCTATGCGCGCCTGTGCATGCCCTACCTGGCGGCGGTGACCCTCATGCGCGGCACGGTCGGCCTGGGCGATTTTGGCCCCGAGAGCCTGGGTGATCCGGCCCTGCTGGCCTTGGCTGATCGCATCGCCGTTGTCGCAGACGACAACCCCGATCCCGCGGCTTTCACCCCCGCCGAGGCCATTGCCGTGCTGGCGGATGGCCGACAGGCGCGGCTGGCGGTGACGGCGCAACTGGGATCTCCCGCCTGGCCCCTGACCGTCGAACAGCACCTTCAGAAGGCCCGGACGTGCCTGGCTTTTGCCGGTCTTGAAGCCGCCCACAGGCCGATGACCGACCTGTTCCAACGTTTCGACACCCTTGACGACGCCGGCCTGGCCTTCCGCCTCGCCGCCGGAGAGACCTGAATGACCGACACGCATCGCAGCTACTGGCAGGAGATCGACTTCGCCCAGATGGCCGCCGACCACCCGATCGGCGATGCGTTCCCCGCCTTCGCGCGCAAGAGCCGCGACGAGATCCGGGCGCATCAGGAACGTTTGTTCGCCCGCTGTGTGGCCCGGGCCTGGGGCGTGGCCTTCTATCAGCGGCTGTGGGGTGCGGCGGGCCTCCGCCCGGGGGACATCCGGGGTTTGGATGATCTGCCCAGCCTGCCGGTGTTCGACAAGTCGGACATCATGGCCAGCTTGGATCTCGCTCCGCCGTTCGGCGACTTCGCCGGCTTCGAGACCCATGCCCAGCGGCCGCCGGTGATCCTGCACACGACGTCGGGCACAACGGGCAAGCCCCAGGTTCTGTTGTTCGGACCCAAGAGCCGCGAGGTGCAGGCCTTGCTGCTGGGCCGGCTCTACCGCTGGCAGGGCCTGCGGCCCGGCGACGTGGTGCACTCGGTCTATGGCCACGGCATGATCAACGGCGGGCACTATGTGCGCGAGGCGGTCACCCACTGGACCAGCGCCGTGTTCCTGTCAGCTGGGACCGGCATCGAGACCCGGTCAGCCCAGCAGGTCGAGCTGATGCGCAACTTCGGCGCGAACGTGATCGTGGGGTTTGCCGACTACATCAAGAAACTGGCCGAGGTGGCGCGCGAACAGGGGCTGGTCCCCGGCGTCGACATCCCTGTCCGCATGATCACGGGCCACATGGGACGCGAGGACAAGGATGCCATCTCCGAGGCCTGGGGCGGCGCCGCGTGCTTCGATTGGTACGGGGTGGGCGATACCGGCATCGTGGCCGGCGAGGGTCCGGACCGCGACGGTCTCTACGTGATGGAGGACGCCCAGGTCCTTGAGGTCTGCGACCTCGACACTCATCGCCCGGTGGCGGACGGCGAGACCGGCGACATGGTGGTGACCTGCCTCTACAAGGACGACCTCTATCCGATCATCCGGTTCAACACCCACGACGTCACGCAGGTGAAGGCGGGAACGTCGGCGCTGGACGTGAACTTCACGCGGATCAAAGGCTTCCTTGGCCGCTCCGACAACATGGTCAAGATCAGGGGCATCAACATCTTCCCGCAAGGCGTGGGCCCAATGCTGGACGAACACCCCGGCTTTGCGAAGGAGTTCATCTGCCGCGCGCGCCGCGACGCCCAGGGGCGCGACAGCTTCGTGGTGGTGGCGGAGGCCACGACGCCCGGGGATCCGGACCTGGCGCGGGCCTTCGGCGAAATCCTGAAACGAAAGATCGGCATTGAGGTCGATGTGGAACTGGTGGCCAAGGGCGCAACGGCCGCGCTCACTCAGATCGACGTGCGGCAAAAGCCAATCCGGCTGATCGACGAGCGCTATGGCTGAGGGGTTCTCCAATCCGATCGTCCAGGCCGGCGTCGTCGGCCTTCAAGCGCTTTACGCAGAGCGCGCCGTTACGCCGGCAGAGGTGTGCGAGACTTATCTGGCGCGGATAGACCGCCTGAACCCGCTCGTGCGGGCCGTTACCGACCTCGACGCGGACGGTGCGCGCGCCGCCGCCGCGGCCAGCAGCGCACGCTGGGCGATGGCCAAGCCACTGTCCCCGGTCGACGGCGCGCCGGTGCTGGTGAAGTCCAACATCGCCGTGGCCGGTTTGCCCTGGACGGCGGGCATCGGCGCCTACCGCGGCCGTATCGCCATGACCGACGCCGAAGTGGTTCGCGCCCTGCGCGCGGCCGGCGCGGTGATCCTGGGCTGCGTCAACATGCATGAGGGCGCCTTGGGCGCCACCACGGACAATCCCTGGTTCGGTCGCACCGAGAATCCGCACCGGGCGAGGTACACTGCCGGCGGATCATCAGGCGGATCCGGCGCAGCGGTGTCGGCAGGCCTCTGTGCGGCCGCACTCGGGACCGACACCATGGGCAGCGTGCGGATCCCGTCGGCCTATTGCGGCGTATTCGGCCACAAGCCGACTCGTGGAGCAGTTTCCGACCGCGGCGTCACCGCCCTGTCCTGGACGCTGGATCACGTAGGCCTGCACGCCCGATCCGCGGCGGACTGCGCCGCAATGCTGGCGATCCTGGACGCCCGGCCATCGGGCGCGGCGGCCGAAGGCATCCTGGGCGTGCTGGACTTTAACGGTCAGGTCGATGTCGAGCCCGCCGTGGCTGCAGCGCTGACGGCCACCGTAGAGCGTGCGCGGGCCCTGGACATGACGGTCCGGGCGGTCCGCCTGACCGACTACGATTTCGGACGGATGCGTCGGCTGGGGCTGCTGGTCTCCGAGGCGGAGGGATACGTGGTTCACGACGCGGCCCTCACCACGGACCCGCAGGGTTTCTCAGAGGCGTTCCGACAGTTGCTGCGCTGGGGCGCAGGTCAGCCCGCGCACAAGCTGGCCAGAGCCTATCGCGAACTGGCGGACGTCGCTGTCGCTGTCGAAACCGCCTTCTCGCCGTTCGCGGCCGTGCTGTTGCCCACAGCGCCGCAAGTCGCGTTCGCCTTCGGGGACACGCCGGCCAACCAGGCGGATTTCACGGCCATCTCCAACTTTACGGGCTGGCCGGCGACGGCGTTTCCGGTCGGTCTGGGACCCGACGGGCTGCCGCTGTCGTGTCAGGTGACCGCAACGTCAGACGTCACGACGCTGACGATCGCACAGCGGCTGTCGCTCACGGCTGGAGCGCCCCACGCGTTCCAGGGGTAGGCGTTCGCGCCCAAGGCGAAGCTTATGGAATTGTGAGGAGATTGCCGTTAAACGGCCGCGGCTTCTTTTCGTCTTGTCCGAGGTCTCCGTGAAAGCCCTGTTCGTCGCCGCATCCGCGTTGGCCCTGTTGGCCGCGTGTCCCGCAACAGCGGCCGTTGTTCTCGTCACGCCGGGCGTGGGCGGGACCTTCACCGAACAGCTACCCGTGGGCGGGGTTGGGAGCCCGGGGGTCTATGGCGTTGAGCTTCGCGGCGGCGTGGTCGGCGCGGCCGACTGGGAGATCGGCGTCGGGCGTGGAACCAGCCAGACTGGCCAGTTCAATCAGGGCGAGTTCCTGTGGGGCGCACTGGCGACCAACCACGCCTTCAGCCTGACCTGGACGCCAAGCCTGCTGTCGATCACGCTGGACGGCGTCAAAACCGTCACGGATGCCGGACGGGCCGCCCCGCTGACCGGCAATACGCTCAAGATCTATGTAAAGGGGCTCGCCGCCGCCAACGTCACCAACGTCGATGGCACGGCCTTCAACCAACCCATCACCAGCGGCCAGGAGCTCTACTTCTACTCCAGCAACGGCTTTGGTGGCGACGGTTTCACCGCGACGGGCACAGTGGCGCTGACTCCAGGCGGGCGCTCGCGCCACGAGGTCATGTTCAAATCCGGGACCTTCATCGCCGTTCCTGAACCGTCAGCCTGGGTGTTGATGATCGGCGGCTTTGGGTTGGCGGGCGCGGCCCTGCGCCGCCACCGTGCGCGGGTCGCCTGCCCGGACTTCTCTGATTACCTGAGGTTACGCGCGAACAGGGCGAAAAGCCGCTCCCAGTGACGCTCGGCGGCAGGCTTGTCGTAAACCGCCCCGCGCTGGGGGAAGGCGAAGCCATGATGAACGCCTGGATAGACCTCAACCTCGGCCTTGACCTCCGCTGATCTCAAAGAAGCGTCCAGCGCCTGCACGGTCTCGAGCGGCGCCCAGGTGTCGTGCTCGGCGCAGGCGAAGTAGAGCTCGGCCCTGGCCTTCTGAGCCGCCAGATGCGGGCTATCCGGCGCATCGGTGACGAGCTGGACGCCGTAAAGTGAGGCCGCACAGGTGATCCGTTCGGGGTGACGAGCCGCGGCGTTGATCGCGTACTGGCCGCTCATGCAGTAGCCAATGGCCCCCGCCGCACCTGGGCTCGCGGCCGGGTCGCGATCGGCGAAATTCAGCAGGGCATCTGCGTCGTCCATGATCATCGGAATGGAGATCGAGCCCATGAAATCGAACATCCGGGCCCGGGCCTCAGCTTCCGGAAGCGGCGGCAGGTCCTTCATCTCCATCACGCCCCGGCGATAGTAGAGGTTGGGCAGCATGACATAATAGCCCACCGTCGCAATCCGCCGGGCCATATCGCGCAGTTCCTCGCGGATGGCCGGAGCGTCCATGAAGAACAGGACGATCGGATACGGCCCATCGCGTTCCGGATGGACGATGAAGGTGGTGGTCGCGCCGTCCTTGGTGGGGAGTTCGACCGTGTGTTCGATCATGAGTGGTGTCTTTCCGTATGGTCCATGTCCCGACGCCCCTCCACCACCCTTGGCGGTCCAGCTCCCCGCTTTGCGCAGAGAGGGACCACGCGCAACGTGGTGCAGGGGGCGTTCGCCGTTAAACCAGTTCCGAGGGCTCCAGACCCAGTTCCTTCAGCATTGGCTCGGCATAGTCGATCCGGCCGGTCATGGTCTTGGGGTCGCCCTTGCTAAGCTGGTAGACCGCCTCGGCGATATACTTGATCGGCTGCACGCGATCCTTGGTCGCCTCGTTGATCAAGCCGTGCACGGCGACGCCGGGGGTGTCGACGAGGCCGGGAGAAATGACGTTTACCGCCACGCCGTCGTCGTAGACCTCCGACGCCAGGCCCGTGGTCAGGCGCTCGAGCGCGGCCTTGCACATCCCATAAACCGTGCCGCCGCTGCGGCGCGTGTAGGGCGGCTTCGGGTGGATGCCGGCGCCCGAGGAGATGTTGACGATCCAGCCCGCCTTCTTTTCGCGCATGGCCGGCAGCACCAACTGCGACAGGTGCATGGGCGCCCAGACCTGGACCTCCATCATCAGGTCGAACCGCTTCTTGGGGAAGGTCTCGACGGGGATGAAAAAGGTGACCGCCGCGTCGTTCACGAGGATATCGATATCGCCGTAGGCCGCTACGGCCTCGTGTACCAAGCGGACGCGATCGGTCTCACTGGACAGGTCGGCCTTGATTG
>JANPKX010000566.1:0-3631 GCA_031426235.1 Alphaproteobacteria bacterium
GGGTGTTCTCATAGGTCTCCGTCAGGTTCGCGCCGTCAACGCGCAGGCCGAAGCGCATGCCGTCATAGCGGGCGAGGTTCGATGAGGCCTCGGCCGGGGCGATGATGTAATAGGCCGGCAGGGCGTACTTGGTGTGCGGCAGCGAGACATCGACGATCTCGCAGCCCGCGTCCTTCAGCCAGGCGATGCCCTGCGCCCACAGGGCGTCGATCTCGGCCGGCATGCCATCGACCCGGTATTCGCGCGGGATGCCGATCCGCAGACCCTTCACGGACTTGCCGCAAAAGCTCGCGAAATCCGGGACTTCGGCGTCGATGCTCGTAGAATCTTTGGGGTCATGGCCAGCCATGGAGCGCAGCAGGATCGCGGTGTCCTCGACGGTCCGCGCCATCGGGCCGGCCTGGTCCAGCGACGAGGCGAAGGCTACGATGCCCCAGCGCGAGCAGCGGCCGTAGGTCGGCTTCACGCCCACGGTGCCGGTGAAGGCGGCCGGCTGGCGGATCGATCCACCGGTGTCCGTCGCTGTAGCCGCCAGGCACAGTTCCGCCGCCACCGCGGACGCTGAGCCGCCCGAGGATCCGCCCGGCGTTAGGTCGGCGTTGCCGCCGTTGGACCGCCAGGGATTGACCACCGGCCCCCAGGCCGAGGTCTCGTTGGACGAGCCCATGGCGAACTCGTCCATGTTCAGCTTGCCCAGCATGACCGCCCCGTCGCGCCAGAGGTTGGCGGTGACCGTGCTCTCGTAGGCCGGCTTGAAGCCCCGAAGGATCATCGAGCCCGCTGTCGATTCCACGCCCTCTGTACAGAACAGGTCCTTGATGCCCAGAGGCGCGCCGTCCAGCGGCCCGGCGTCGCCACTGGCGCGGCGGGCGTCGGACGCGCGCGCCATCTCCAACGCCTTGTCCGGCGTCGCGACGACGAAGGCGTTCAGCGCGCTGGACGCCTCGACGGCCGCGATATGGGCCCGGGTGATCTCCTCGGCGGAAAAGGCCTTGCTCGCCAGCCCGTCAAGCGCGCCCTTCAGCGTCAGTCCGGTCAGGTCGCTCATCTATTCCACCACCTTCGGCACGATGAAGAAGCCCTTGTCGGTGCGCGGCGCATTGCCCAGCACGGCGGCGGGGTTCCCCCCATCCGTCACCTCGTCCTCCCGCATCGGCAAGGTCATGGCCACCGAAGTTGTCATCGGCTCGACGCCATCAGTATCGACCTCGTTCAGCTGTTCAATCCAGCTGATGATGCCGTTGAGCTCGGCCGCCAGCGGCGCCAGCTTCTCTTCGGGCTCGGCGATGCGCGCCAGCCGCGCGACCTTCCGGACCACGTCCGCGTCAATGGCCATACCATCCCTCCTGGATTTCGAGGCCGTGGGTTAGCCGTGCGAGGGGGCGGATTGCAAGCTAAGGGTGGCCGATGCCCGTGATCGACCTGCCGGACCTGACCGCCGCCCTGCCCCGCCAGGCCCCGCTGGTCGGGCTGGATCTGGGCGAGAAGACCATCGGGGTCGCGGTCTCGGACGCCACCCGCACCATAGCCAGTCCGCTGGAGACCATCCGTAAGACGAGGTTCGCCGTCGACGCCAACCGCCTGTTCGAGTTGATGCAGACCCGCGCCGCCGGAGGCATCGTCATCGGCCTGCCCGTCAACATGGACGGCAGCGAAGGACCGCGCGCCCAGTCCAGCCGCGCCTTCGCCCGCAACATCCTGCGCCTTACCGACCTGCCCATCGCCTTCTGGGACGAGCGGATGAGCTCGATGGCCATCAACCGCATGCTGATTGACGAGGCCGACATCAGCCGGGCCCGCCGCGCCGAGGTGGTCGACAAGGCCGCCGCCACATGGATCCTGCAGGGCGCCCTGGACCGGATGCGGAACATCTAGGGGTGCTGACAGGCCCCCTCCTCTCGTCGTCATTCCCGGCCTCGTGCCGGGAACCCATGCTTCCGCCGCCGCAGGTCGCGGGAAGCGTAGCGTCGCACGGCTGAACCGTTCGCTGTGCCGCCGAGGGATGGGTCCCCGGGACAACCCCGGGGATGACGAGCGAGGCGGAGATGGCGCGCCCCTAGAGCCCGCCGGCAAACAGGTCCGGCTTGCCGATCGCCACGCCGCGCGAGCGCAGGATCGCGTAGGCGGTGGAGAGGTGGAACATGATGTTGGTGGTGGCGAAGCCGGTAATCCACTGGCCTGCCGGCAGCGTCGGCTCCATGCCCGTGCCGAGCGTGACCGTCAGCGGCGCGTCGTCCCGACCGACGAACTGGTCCGGGGTCAGGGCGGCGACGTAGGCCCGAGCATCGGCGATGGCGGCCCTGAACCCCGCAACATCAAGCTCCGCCGTGACCTCCGCCGGCAGCGGCAGGCCCGCGGCGCGGGCCGGCCACAGGCGGGTGAAGTTGACCACCACCATCAGCTGGAACGCCACCGGGGCCATATCGTCGATCAGCCGCCACGTCAGCATCTCGGCCTCGCTGACTCCGCTTGCGGCCGCATGGTCCGCGCCTTTCGTCAGCAGATGGTCGGCGGTGGCCAGCGCCTTGTCGTACATGCCGACGAAGCTGAAGAGATTGACGGTCATGCTCGGGGTCCCCTGTGAATTCGTGACGTGCGGTCCCTATGCGCCCCGCCGCCGCATCGGCAAAGCGGCGCTTCCCTTGGCCGGCGCACCCCTCTAAGACGGCGCTTTAATGAGCGGCGCCCCCCCTGGTCTGAACGAGGTCCTGCAGCGGACCTTCGCCTTTCCGAAGCGGCATTTTCTTTCAGCCACCGACCTGAACGAAGTCGAGGTGGCCAGCCTGCTGGACCTGGCCGACGGCTTCGTCAGCCTCAACCGCCAGACCTCGAAGAAGCTGGACCTGCTCAAGGGTCGCACGCTGATGAACCTGTTCTTCGAGAACTCGACGCGGACCCAGAGCTCGTTCGAGCTGGCGGGCAAGCGGCTGGGCGCCGACGTGGTCAACATGAGCCCGCGGTCGTCGGCGATGTCGAAGGGCGAGACCTTGATCGACACGGCGGTGACGCTGAACGCCATGCAGCCCGACCTGCTGGTCATCCGCCATGCCTCGTCCGGGGCCGCCAGCCTGCTGTCACAGAAGGTCGGCTGCAGCGTGATCAACGCCGGCGACGGCCAGCACGAGCACCCGACCCAAGCCCTGCTGGATGCGCTCTCCATGCGCCGCGCGTTCGGCTACATCGCCGGCCTCAGCGTGGCGATCTGCGGGGATGTGCTGCACAGCCGCGTGGCCCGCTCGAACATCGCCCTGCTCCAGATGCTGGGCGCCCATGTGAGGCTGGTCGGGCCGCCGACCCTGATCCCCGCCGCGGCTGACCGGTGGAACGTCGAAGTCTTCCACGACATGCGCAAGGGGATCGCCGGCTGTGACGTGGTGATGATGCTGCGCCTGCAGTTGGAACGGATGGACGGGGTGATGGCGCCGTCCCAGCGCGAGTATTTCCGCTTCTATGGTCTCGACCGCGAAAAGCTGGCCCTGGCTGCGCCTCACGTACGCGTCATGCACCCCGGCCCGATGAACCGCGGCGTGGAGATCGATTCAGACGTCGCCGACGACCTCAATGTCAGCCTGATCCAGGACCAGGTCGAGATGGGCGTCGCCGCGCGGATGGCCGTGCTGACCTCCCTGGC
>JANPKX010000567.1:0-2015 GCA_031426235.1 Alphaproteobacteria bacterium
TGGTTTCCAGGTCCACGTCCGAACCCGCCAGATAACGGTAGGTCAGGTCCACGCGGAGCTGGTCGGTCGCCTTCCAGGCGAGACCCGCGATGCCCTGGTAGGCAAAGCCGGTGTCGCTGTCGTCGATCGTGAGGTTCTGGAGCGCCGGGTTGGCGGCCGTGATGGCGCCGGTGACGTTGGAGAACTGGCCGATCCCGTCGACCTTGACGTGGTTCGCGCCGATACCCGCGCCGATGAACGGGCTGATCGCCGAGTCGGGTAGGAAGTCATAGATGATGTTGCCCATGACCGTCCAAGAGGTCACGTCGCCATCGGGGCTGCCGCAGGCGGGAGACGCGGCAGTGCGCGTTACGCCCGGAGCGCAGAGACCGATGATCGCCTGGTTGGCGCCGCCGCGGATCGACTCGATGTCGCCGCCGCGATAGCCGACTTCCAGTTCAACCCGCCAGTTGTCGTCCAGCTGGTAGCCGAGACGGGCAAATCCGGCCCAGTCGTCTTCCTGGTTGATTTCCCAGTTGTAGGGCGTGCCATTGGCGGCATTGTTCGACGAGGTCATGTCGAACTGTTCCGGCCAGTGGTAGCCGAGATCGACGGCCCCGTACCAGCCTTCTTGGGCGGCGGCGCCGGACGCGGCGAACGCCGCGGCCATTGCAGCGCCTGCCAGGAGTTTCAACTTCATATTTAGAGCCCTCTTGTTACCCATAAGGTGCTGCGGCGCTTACCCCGCCGCGGATATATCAATCTTCAGTCACTTCAGGCGTGTCTTGAAGGTCACACCTGACCGCATTTTTGGCAGTTTCCCGCCTGCTCTAGCAGCACAATGCCTGCGTGTGAACGTGCGATCACTCCGAACCGAACTCTTGAAGTCGGCGTTTGAACCCCGACCCGACACGAACTGGCCACACAAAGCCCACCAGAGCGCCATGTGACATTCACAGCGCAACGAGGACAGCCACGCTTGGTTCCCGGCCGATGAACCCGGGATGAAATAACGCCACGGTGTGGTATGGGCGCCGCTCAGGATTGCCGCTGCCGTCGATACCGGCGGAGGCGGCCGCCGAGGGCTTCCGGGCGGTTCAGCGCAGCCCTCACTTCGTCGCGGCGCTCGTGGATCGAGGCAATCACAAGTCCCATCGGAACGCCGATTTCAACAAGGACCGCTTCGGACAACTGCAGACTGGCCTCGATCGTCTCCGGGACCGCGTCGGTGGCCCCCAGGTCGTAGAGGCGCTGCGCGTGGCGGGCATCCCGGGCGCGGGCCACGATGGTGAGGTCCGGGCGGAGCTCGCGGGCTACGGCGACGATCGCCTCGGCGCCTTCCGGCGCGTCCATCGTCACCACCAGGGCCAGCGCCTCGTTCAGCCCGCACCGCACCAGGAACTCAGCCCGCGCGGCGTCGCCGAAGAAGATGGCATGGCCATCGCGGCGGCCCTGCTCGACCAGCTTGGCGTCGAGCTCGGCGGCGACCCACGCGATCTCGTGGCGGCGCAACATGTCGCCGACCAGACGCCCGACGCGACCGTAGCCGACCACCAGGACGCGCGGCGTCACATCCGGATCGCCCCCCGCCTCGGGGGCGAAGGGGACCTCGCGCGGCTTGACCTGGCGTCCGCCCAGGCGAAGCCCGACGTGAGCGAGCAAGGGGATCGTGAACATCGACAGCGTCGCGGCGACCAGGGCCGTCTGCCCAACCGTGCGATCGACCAGGCCATCGGCCATCGCCTGCCCCAGGATGACGAACGCGAACTCCCCTGCGCCCGCCAGCAGTAGCGCCGCCTCGATGGCGCTACGCGTTTTCAGGCGGAAGGCTCTGGCCAGCACGAAGACGATCAGCGCGTTCACCAGCAACAGCCCGACAGCGGAGCCGACGATCACCCCCGGCCGCTCCAGCAGCAGCGGAATGTTCAGCCCGATCCCGACCGAGATAAAGAACAGCCCCAGCAGGAGCCCCTTGAACGGCTCAACCCGCACCTGAACCTCATGGCGGAACTCGGTTTCGGCCAGCAGCAGGCCGG
>JANPKX010000568.1:0-2730 GCA_031426235.1 Alphaproteobacteria bacterium
GCACCCGCACCGCGCTGTCGAACTTCCTGCGAGATCTCGTCCGCTGGCGCGGCCTGGCAGGGCAGCTTCACCAAGCCGGGCTTTTGGTAGCGGTACTTGTGGAGAGCGGCTACACCGACGCGCTGAAGCTCGACAAGTCGCCCCAGGCCCAGGGGCGGCTGGAAAACCTGAAGGAGCTTGTGCAATCCATGGCCGGCTACGAGACGCTCCAGGCCTACCTGGAACACGTCTCGCTGGTGATGGATCTTGATCGAAGCTCGGGCGCGGACAGTGTCCAGGTCATGACGCTGCATCAGGCCAAGGGTCTGGAGTTCCCGCTGGTCTTCCTACCCGGCTGGGAGGAAGGCGTTTTCCCATCGCAGCGCTCGATGGACGAAAGCGGGGAGAAGGGGCTCGAGGAAGAGCGTCGGCTAGCCTACGTCGGCATCACCCGCGCCCGCGAGGAAGCCCGCATCTCGTTCGCCGCCAACCGTCAGGTCTATGGCCGCTGGACCAGCCAGCTGCCCAGCCGCTTCGTGGACGAGCTGCCGCCGGCCCACGTCGAGGCCGCCTCCGAGACGGGCTACGCGGGCGGCGGCGGACCCGGCATGCAGCAGCACGGCTCACGCTGGGACGCGGATCCGGATTTCGGCGGCGGCTATTCCTCGCCAGGCTGGCGTCGCGCCCAGGCCAGCCAGTACCGCGGTAGCCATCCCGGCCGGCAGCCGGTGATCGAAGGCGATGGCCGCCTCGTCGCCCGGTCCGACAGCGCCGCGACTGGGGCCTACGCCCGCGGCGACCGTGTCTTCCACATGAAGTTCGGCTACGGCACAGTCCGCGGCGTCGAGGGCAACAAGCTGACCGTGGCTTTCGAAAAGGCCGGCGAGAAGAAGGTCATCGACAGCTTCGTGGAGAAGCAGGCGTAGCAGAGACGCGGCCGGTCATCCTGCCTGGCCCCAGGTCGCAAACATTGCCAACGAGGCGCCCGCCATCACGACCACGCCCAGCCAACCCAGGATCTTCAGGGGGCGCGACAGGGTGAAGGCGCCCATGACGTCCTTGCGGCTGCCCAGCATCACCATCATCGCCATCACCGGAGCGGCGACCACGCCGTTGATCACCGCACTCCAGAACAGGGCCTTGATCGGATCGATGCTGGTGAAGTTCAGCGCCGCGCCGACCAGCGTGGCCGCCGCGACAACACCGTAGAACGCCCGCGCCCTTCGCCATTTTCGGGCCAGCCCCACATGCCAACCAAAAGCTTCGCCGACCGCATAGGCGGCCGAGCCAGCCAGCACAGGCACGGCCAGCAGGCCCGTTCCTACGATGCCCAGCGCAAACACCGCGAACACAGCCGGCCCGGCGATCGGGCGCAGCGCCTCGGCGGCCTGGGCGGATGTCTCGATGTCCGTCACGCCGTGAGCATGCAACGTGGCGGCTGTGGTCAAGATGATGAATAGGGCGACGATGTGGGAGAACGCCATCCCGACATAGGTGTCGATCCGGATGCGAGCGAACTCTGCAAGGGCCTGTTCGGGCGCCCGCACCAGCGGCCAGGCCCCGGTTCGTTCTTTGGCGTCCTCGACCTCCTCCTCGGCCTGCCAGAAGAACAGGTAGGGGCTGATAGTCGTGCCCAGGATAGCCACGATTGTGGTGATGTACGCCGGCGTCCAGTCAATACGCGGGGCGACGAGACGAAGGCCCACCTCCGCCCAGGGCATGTTGATGACAAAGGCCACGCCGACATAGGCGAACAACGCCAGCGTCAGCCACTTCAGGACGCTCACGTAGCGCGCGTAGCGCACGAAGATCTCGAGCAGGAGCGAGACGACGGCGAATGCGCCGACGTAGGCCAGTTGGGGTCCGCCGATCACGAGTTTCAGCGCGGCCGCCATGGCGCCCAGGTCGGCGCCCAGGTTGATGGTGTTGGCCACCAGCAGCAGGGTCACCAGGACCGCCAGGACGCCGCGCGGATAGTGCCGCTTGATGTTGCCGGCGACCCCCCGCCCGGTCACACGCCCGATGTGGGCGCTGATCTCCTGTATGGCGCACAGCAGGGGCAGGACGACAGGCATCGTCCAGGCGATGTTGAAACCGAACTGGGCTCCCGCCTGGGAGTAGGTGGCGATACCGCTGGGGTCGTCGTCGGACGCGCCGGTGATCAGGCCAGGCCCAAGCGCCTTGAAGAGTTGAGATTTTCCGGGCGGCGGCGTGGCGGCGGCCTGCGGCGGGGTCGGCGCAGTCGGTCGGCTGTGTCTGCTCATAGGACGGCCCGGAACTCCCCTGCCAACGGCAAACTCGCATCTGCGGCCGACTTAGACCAGCGGCAGGCCTGGTTCGCCCTGGGGCGAGAACCCGGCCTTCTGCGGCGGTAGCCCTCAGGAGCACCCGCCTCGCGTGCTGGGGGAAGGTAGTTGCCTAACCCTCACCATTGGCGTCACATCCCCGCGGGCAGGGGAAGCGTTTTCGATGAGTGTCGCCGCAGCCAGGGTGTATTCCGACGGTCATCGGCTGCGATCGCTCTGGATCGACGATCCGCACGATCGGCCGGTTCAAGGGCACCAGTTCGCCTGGATCGGCCTGGTCGATCCTGACGCGGCCGAACTGGAGACGCTGCGCGCTCGCTTCGGCCTGCACCCGCTGGCGATCGAGGACGCACTCTGCGACCACACGACGCCCAAGGTCAGCGTGTACGGCGACCAGATCTTCGTGGCCGCCCGCACGGCGCGGCTCGACGGCGAGACGATCGTC
>JANPKX010000569.1:0-3877 GCA_031426235.1 Alphaproteobacteria bacterium
CCCGTCGCGGCCGAGCCGTTCGCACCCTGCGCTCCCGCGCCGAAGGGCATGGCGACGATCTGGACATTGCGGCCCGGACGGCTCTCTCCTCCGAAGGCGCCTTCGGCGCGCACGACGTCCAGCAGTTCAATGACGTCGACGCCGGCAAGGCCGGGCGGATTCTTGAGCGGCTGGCTGATGACGGCCTGCTCGTGGTGGTCGACGACGACGAGGGTGGAAAACACTACGAATTCATCGAGGAAGGTCTGCCGACCTACCTCTGGATCACGGCAGCCCGCGCGAACTTGCGGCCGGGTGAACCGAAATTGCGGGCTCGGGCGCGCTAAACCGTTGACCGCGGCGGCTTGCCGGAGCCTCGGAGTCACGCAGGGCCGTCGCGTCTGACCCACCTCCGTGCCGAGAGCGGTCCGCCGGCGAAGCGCCTTCGGGGTCCCTGTCGCGACGTGCGGCGACGCCAGGACTCCATCCCCCGCGGCGATTGCGGTGAAACGTCGAGAATCGGATGTAGGAAGCCGTTCGGGCCAAGCGTCGCGAAGGATTGAATGCCATGAGAACTGATCCTGCTGCCTCGGCCGCCGCACCCATCACCGTCGGGCTGCTTTGGCACGCGATCAATTCCGGCAACCTGGGCGTCGGCGCGCTGACGGTCAGCAACATCGCTTTGGCGCGCGAAGCGGCGCGCGAGGCCGGGCGCGAGGTCCGCTTCCAGATCCTGGGCTTCGTCGATCAGTCCGTCGAGCCCTACGTCACCGGCCCAGACATTCAGCACACCGCGCTGAGCGGCAAGGCGATGCTGCCGGGCGGCGCCTACGCCCAAAGCTTGGCCGGCGTGGATGCGGTGCTCGACATCGGTGGCGGCGATAGCTTCACCGACATCTACGGCGCCAAACGGTTCAGCTACCTCTGGCTGACCAAGGCCATGGCGATATCTCGGGGCATCCCGCTGGTGTTGAGCCCCCAGACGATCGGGCCCTTCACGCGCCAACCTCAGAAGGCGCTCGCGGCGTGGGCCATGAAGCGGGCGGAACTGGTCGTCGCCCGCGATCCGCTGTCGTTCGACGTGGCCCGAAAGATGGCACCGACGGCCAAGGTGATCGAGGCGATCGACGTGGCCTTCGCCCTTCCGTTCGAACGCCGCAAGCGGGGGTCGTCGGGCCGGCTGGAGGTGGGCCTGAATGTGTCGGGGTTGTTGTTCAACCGCGGCTACAGCGGCAAGAACGAATTCGGGATGCAGGTGGACTATGCCGCCTACACGCGGGCGCTGCTCAGGGCGCTGGTGGCACGCAAGGACGTTTCCGTTCGGCTCATCAGCCACGTGAACAGCGATGACCGGCCTGAAGACGACGACCGGAAGGTCGCAGACCTTCTGGCCGCGGAATTCCCGGAGGCGCAACGCGTCGCGAATTTTGCCTCACCGTCTGCCGCCAAGTCGTACATCTCCGGACTCGACTTTCTGGTTGCGGGCCGAATGCACGCCTGCATCGCGGCGTTCTCGAGCGGCGTTCCGGTGGTGCCCGTGGCCTATAGCCGAAAGTTCTCAGGCCTCTTCGACGGTGTGCTGGGCTACTCCCATATCGTGCCGGTCTCCGGCGTCAGCACGGCGGCGGCGACGGCGTTCACGCTCCAATGCCTCGACGAGCGTGAAAAGCTTGCGGGTGACATTGCCCGTGGTGCGACCGGGATCGACGGCCGGCTCGAGATCTACCGCGGGGCCCTGGTCGACCTCTTCAGGCGCCTGAGACCGTGAGTGTACGTCAACCGACGACGAGCCATCCGTCAGCCAGAGAACTGATCGACACGCCGGCCAGGATCAATCGCCCGGCGCCCATGGTGACTACCGTGTCGGCGCCGGCCTGACTGACGGAATAGACGGTGCCCGCGTCCAGCACGACCCGGTCGCCTTCGCGTGCGTTGAAGTCGAGGATCGTATCGACATCGGTGTCTGCGAAGGAATGGAACACGTCCGCGCCCAGACCCCCGACCATGGTGTCGTTCCCCCGGTCGCCGGAGAGGTAGTCGTCGCCCGCGCCGCCGCGGACAACGTCCGCGTCCTGACCGCCTCGCACCGTATCGCTGCCAGCCCCGCCATCGCAGGTGTCGTTGCCCAGGTTCCCATAGACCAGGTCCGCGCCGTCCTCGCCAAACAGCAGGTCGCTATCCTTGCCTCCGACGACCCAATCGTCGCCTCGCCCGGCATTGATCGTGTCCGAACCGGCATTGCCGTTGAGGTCGTCGAAACCGGCGCCGCCGATCAGGACATCGGCGCCTTCATTGCCGCGCATGTAGCTGGCGATGGGACCGGCCTTCAGGACGTCGTTTCCCGCGCTGCCCAAGGTGGATTGGGTCGCCGCGAAGGCCTGCGTCCACGCCGAAAGTACGGCCGCGCCGCGGTCGACCAGCAACGCCGCCGTCGAATTCAGCGTGCTTGCCACGTTCGTGACGGAGGCGTTGATCAGAAGGTCACTGGTCTTGTTGCCGGTCAAAACGGCGCCGTCGATGGCGTCGACACGGATCCAGGACTTCTGATCCGAGAATCCAAGGACCACGTTCGCCTCGACGCGGACGTCCGTCGCGCCGAGAACCGCGATGCCGTTGTAGCTTCCCCCGACGATCATGTTCCCCTGGATCGTGACCCGTTCGAAATCTCGTTGGCCGTCAGGAGACCGGATGAAAATGCCCTGCAGAACGGTGCCGTTGGCCCGGTCGATGAGGTTGTCGCGGATCGAGATGTCGTGGACCTTCGCGACCGTCGGAGACGTCCAAAGCTGGATGGCATCGGCGTGATCCTGCACCGGCACCCTGGCAAAATCGGTGAATCGGTTGCCAGCGATCAGGATGTTAGAGGTGCCGGATCCGCGGACCCCGTCCATGCGAAGGTCGTGAAACCAGCTGTCGGTCACCCTCAGGCCGTCCAGATCACGGTGGCCAAGGGCGTAGGAGAGCTGCTGAAACTCGGATTTCGTGATCGTGATGTTCTGGCTGGTCCGCAGTTCGAGCCCCGCCATGTCGTTGCCGGGGTCACCGTCGAGCGATCCGTGCACATGCAGGCGATTGAACTGGATGTCGGCGCTGTCGGTAACCTGGAACTGATTGGCGCCCTTCGTGGGTGAGATAACGAATTCAAGGTCCTGAAACAGCAGGCCCTGCGCGTTCCTCAGATCGAGGCCCGTGAGGGTGGCCGGCGCGTCCAAGCGCTCCGACGCGATCGTCACCACGCCGGCGAAACGAAAGTCCTTGATCGCCACCGGGTCATAGGCGCCAGGGGACAGGAGAATCGAATCCCCCGCCTGCGCGACGCCTAACGCCGCCTTCAGGGCTGCCGTATCGGAGACGATCGTGACGGCCACTCAGGCTCCTGTGACATTCAACCCTGCCGGGGGGAAAACCCCTGCCGGCACGGCGTGGCGGAGGCGCGGCTTGACGTCCTGCCCGCCTCGCCGCCGGCCGCTCCAAACCGGGCCCAGCCACGACTATACCCACCTCCCGCGACGCACCTCAAAACAAAGTTTGCCCCGGGACAGGCGCCGGGCCCCGGATCGGGGCCCGGCCGTGCGAGGCCCGGGCTACTTCGCCTCTGGTGCGGCCGCCGGGGCCGTCGCCGGGGCCGCGGCCGGGGCTGGCGCAGTCTTGGCCGGGGCCGCACCGGCCTTCGGCGCGGGCGGCGGCTTGAACGCGTCGTTGTAGGTGATCTTGCTTTCGGCGCCCTTGCGCATCACCTCGACCTGGCGAACCACGGCCTGCTGAGCGCGCTGATTGCGAAGCACCGTGCTCGCATAGGCGATGGCGGGATCACCCTGGAACGGCACGGCCCTCATATCCGAGATCCGATTGAACAACAGGCCGCCGTTCTGCGGAATAACAAACACCTCGTTTGCTG
>JANPKX010000570.1:0-3267 GCA_031426235.1 Alphaproteobacteria bacterium
CGGGTCCTGTGGCTGGCATGCGATTACGCCCAGCAGCCCCACCCAACAGAGATCGCGCACACGCATGCTGGCAGCCTCTCGATTCCACGGTTGCCACGATAGCGCAGGATGCGGCCCGGGCACGCGGTAAGCGCCAATTAACGCACTTGATTCTCGCCACGTTCACCGGCCCCGGAGCACCTTCCGCCAGCTTGAACTGCCTCGAGCGCTTCCCGGAGCCGTCCATGTTCGACGTGGCCTTCACCGAGTTCTACAATCCGATGAACCTGCTTTGGGGGGATCTCGACTTTCCGGAGATCGACCTTTCTGCGTTCGGCCTGGCCTACCCGTTCGCTGCGGACCTTGAGCCGGTCGCCGACCTTGAAGACGTGGCGATCGTGACGCAGACCGGCTTCACGGGCGCTGCGGATGTCCTGCCTGACGCGGGCCTGGATGCCGGCGCCAGCGCCACGCCGGTCATCGTCGCCGATGCCGCGGTCGATCCCGCGCCGGCTCCGGCCGCGGACCCGCTCGTGCCGACGGATGCGACGGCAGGCTTCGACAACCTCAGCCTGAACGCCACCGATCCGACCGCAGAGCCGCTGCTCTACGAGGTCGACTATGCCGCGGTGGACCTGACGATCCTTCAGATCGGCCAGTCGTTCAACGCGTTCAGCCACCTGATCTAGAGCGTCCCGACCGGTGGGCCGGCCTTAGACGGGCTGGCCCCGATCCCAGGGAAATTGAGGCGTTTGCAGGCCCGTCCCTGTCGATCCGGTTTCCCCTCGACGCCCCGGCGCGCTAGGTTTCTCCAGGCTGAAGGGCCGACGAGAACCAGAGAGAGCCGCCATGGATGCTACCCCTGACAATGCCTATGACGCCGCGCGTTACCGTCGCTCGGGCCGCGGCAAGATCTACGACAGCGTTCTCGACCTGATCGGCGACACCCCGCTGGTGCGCCTGCCACGCCTGACCGCCGCCCTGAAGCCGCAGGGCGAGGTGGTGGCCAAGCTCGAATTCTTCAATCCGCTGGCCTCGGTCAAGGATCGGATCGGCGTGGCTATGGTCGAGTATCTGGAAGCCAGGGGTCTGCTGAAGCCCGGCGGCACGGTGGTCGAGCCCACCTCCGGCAACACCGGCATCGCCCTGGCCTTCGTCTGCGCGGCCAAGGGCTACAAGTGCACCCTGGTGATGCCCGAAAGCATGTCGATCGAGCGGCGCAAGATGCTATTGATCCTCGGGGCGACGCTGGAGCTGACGCCGCGCGAGAAGGGCATGATGGGCGCCGTCGCCCGCGCCAAGGAGATCGTCGAGGCGACGCCCGGTGCGGTCATGCCCCAGCAGTTCGACAATGTCGCCAACCCCCTGATCCATAGAATCTCCACGGCAGAGGAGATCTGGAACGACACCGACGGTCGCGTCGATGCGGTGATCTGTGGCGTCGGCACCGGGGGAACCATCTCCGGCATCGGTCAGGTGCTGAAGGCGCGCAAGCCCTCCGTGAAGATGGTGGCCGTCGAACCAACCGCCTCGCCGGTGCTGTCCGGCGGCGCGCCTTCGCCGCATCCGATCCAGGGTATCGGCGCGGGGTTCGTGCCCTCGATTCTGGACCGCGGCGTGGTGGACGAGATCATCCAGGTCGCGGGCGAGGACTCGTTCAAGATGGCGCGGCGCGCGGCGAAGGAAGAAGGCATACCGGTCGGGATCTCGTCCGGCGCCGCCCTCGTGGCCGCCTTTGACCTGGCCAGCCGGGACGAGATGAAGGGCAAGCTCATCGTCACCATCATTCCCAGCTTCGCCGAACGCTACGTCTCGACGGCGCTGTTCGAAGGCTTGTGACCGAGAAGACCGACGTCTACAGCGCGGCCAAGCGCTCGGCCGTCATGCGGCGGGTGAAGGGGCGGGACACAGCGCCCGAGCGGACCGTGCGCCAGGCGCTGACCCGGCTTGACGCCCGCTACCGTCTCCATCGCGCCGACCTGCCGGGAAAGCCGGATGTGGTCATGGCGGGGCGGCGACTGGCGATCTTCGTCCACGGCTGCTTCTGGCACGGCCACGACTGCGCGCGCGGCGCCCGGGTGCCGAAGCAGAACCGTGACTACTGGGTGGGCAAGGTCGCGCGCAACCGGCAGCGCGATGCGAACAACCACGCCGCCCTGGCTGCGGACGGTTGGCGGATCGAGACGATCTGGGCCTGCGAGCTCAAGGATGCCGCCGCGCTGAACGTGCGCCTCGCCGCCCTGCTGGCGGAGAACGCGCCACGAAAGCGGGATGACACTCTCGGCCTGATCGTCCACAAACCGGCTCACCAGCCCCTCGGGGCGAAGGAGAAGAGCGCTGTGGCCGACGACTACCAGATGCCGACCGGCAACCTCATGGCGGGCAAGCGGGGCGTGGTGACGGGTGTCGCGAACCACCAGTCGATCGCCTGGGGCATCGCGCGCCAACTGGCGACCCAGGGCGCGGAGATAGCCTTCCTGCACCTGCCCGGTATGGAGCGCCGGGTTCAGCCGTTGGCCGACAGCCTCGGCGTCAAGGTCTTGGCGCCCGTCGACGTCACCGACGATGCGGCCATGGACAGCGCCTTCGACGTGGTGAAGCAGGCGTTCGGCCAGATCGACTTCTTCGTCCACGCCATCGCCTTCGCCAACAAGGACGAGCTCAAGGGCTCGTTCGTCGACAACACCACCCGCGAGGGATTCCTGCGGGCCATGGACATCTCGGCCTTCAGCTTCGTCGACTGCGCCCGGCGCGCGGCGGCGATGATGCCGGAGGCGGGGGGGTCGATCCTGACCCTGACCTACATGGGCTCGGAGCGGGCGATCCCGAACTACAACACCATGGGCGTGGCCAAGGCGGCGCTCGAGGCGGCCACCCGCTATGCGGCCCGCGACCTGGGGCCGAAGGGCATTCGGGTCAATGCCCTGTCGCCGGGAGCGATGAAGACGCTCTCCCTGGCCGGCATCTCCGGCGGCCGCGGGATGCTGGCAAAGGGCCGCTCGCTGTCGGCCATGAAGGCGGACACCAGCATGGAAGGCGTGGCCGGCGCGGCCCTCTGGCTGCTGTCCGATCTCGGCCGATCGACAACGGGCGAGGTGATCCACGTCGACGCCGGTTTCCACATCATGGGCTTCACCGAAGACGAGGCCGAGGGCTGAGGCGGCGCGCATGACGATCGGGGAAGACGCGGACGTCATCATCGCCGGCGCGGGCATCGCCGGCGCGACCCTGGCGTTGTCGCTCCACCGGGCCGGCTTGCGGCCTCTGCTGATCGATCCGGTGGCGTTC
>JANPKX010000571.1:0-1888 GCA_031426235.1 Alphaproteobacteria bacterium
CAATCAGGCTAGCGCACATCGACTGCTGGGGCACCACCAGCGGTACCTGGACATTCTTCAGCGACAATATGAGCTTCCGATTTCCGACGAATATGACGCGCGGATCGTCGAAGCGAATAAATGCCTGACAAGTGGTTCGAATGGCGCTGTGAAGAGGAGCCTGGCCGATCTGCAATGGTCGGCGCGGGTTGGTGAACAGCCGGCCGAGGGTCTGGAGCGAGACGACCAGCAGGTGGCCCTGGAACGCCATCGTCGACATGAACTCGTCGCCCAGGCTGATCATCCCCTTGCCGATGCGGATGGTCAGTTCGTGGAACCCGGTCGGCTCCTTGCGAACCACCGGCTTGACCTTGTGGGCGGCGTTCACGAGTTCGAGCAGGCGTCGCGATTCGGGCCGGCCTGTCACCCGCGCCAGATCGAAATCGCCCTCCGCAGCGCGGACGACGGCGAAAGCGCCCGCCGTGTCCATCCGCCCGACGTCGCTCAGGTCGAACGCCATGCCCGTCTTGCCGCCGACGGCGCGATCCAGCTCCCGGCCCGCGTCACCCAGCCAGTGGGTGGTCCAGTCACCGCGCAACACCGCCGTCGGGCGGTTGTTCGCATCATCGAGGCGGAACTCGGCCGGACTCTCCATGCAATGTTTGTCTTCGGGCTGAGTTAGGCTGTCCAGCCCCAAGCCCAAAGGATCATGTCCCTCATTCGGTGTGCGCCGGCGGCGCCCGTAAGCGTCCAAACGTACACAAGGCGACGGTTGTTCCCACCGCCAAGGTGAAGCTCAGCCAAGTTTTGGTCCAAGTCCGGCGGGTATGGATCGACCCGCTGAGTCCAGTCGCGTATGGAAGGCAGAAGTGACCCAACAATTTGACCTGGCCGGAGCATCCGGCGCCCGCTACCGCTATTCCACGGTCGACGACACTAAGTTCCTGCCGCCCGCCGGCGCGAACTATGTGATCGCCGAGGTGACGCCCTTGGGCGCGACCGTCGTGTATGCCGGTGAAACCGACAACCTCGCCAGCCAGACCTGGCGGGCGGATCTGGAGAAGGCGCGTCGCAAATACGCGGCCGCGACGGTGCTGACCCGCCTGAACGTGACGCGTGCCGTGCGCGAAGCCGAACGCGCCGACCTGATCGACAACTATCATCCGCCCATGAACAGCTAGCTGGGGTCGGCCGTCCAGGTCATGCTGGGGTGTGAGCGCACCGCCCCTCATCGTGATCTTCGGCGCCGCCGTAGGGCGGGACGGGCAGGCCTCCCCGGCGCTGCTGCGGCGCATCGGCTACGGGCTTCAGGCCAGCCGTGAGCATCCTGACGCGCCCGTCCTCTGCTCCGGGGGCGCGCCACGGCCTGGGCCGACCGAGGCCGCGATCATGGCCGACGTCCTGGTCAGAGAGGGCGTGGCGGCCGGGCGCCTGATCCTGGACCCCCACAGCCTCAACACGGCGGGCAACGTCGCGGCGGTCGTGAGCGCCGTCCGGTCGGGCGGGTATCCGTGTGTCGTGGCGTGTAGCGACAGCTATCACCTGCCGAGGGTGCGGTTGCTGCTGGCGCTGGATGGCGTCGCCAGCATGCGGGGACCGGTTCCGCGCGGGCGGGCCGGCGCGCGCTTGGGCCACTGGATCGGCATGTCGTTGCGCGAGGCGCTGGCGATCCCCTATGGTCTGGCCCGGCGGGCAGCAAGGGGGCGAGGCGGCGGATGACGGGCGCAGTTGTCATCGCGGTCAGCGCCAAGCCCACCCACGGTCCCGACAAGCCAAACCGCCCGAGCCTTCGTCTCATCGCCGGCGAGGGGGTCGAGGGCGACGCCCACCGTGGGACCACGGTAAAGCACCGCAGCCGCGCCCGGCAGAACCCGCTCCAGCCTAACCGGCGGCAGGTTCACCTGCTTCA
>JANPKX010000572.1:0-3470 GCA_031426235.1 Alphaproteobacteria bacterium
TCAGTAGCGCCGCCGCGAACTGACCCCACGGGCGCAGCCGTCGCGGCCAGCGGGCCTTAGCGCCTACCCCGCTCATCCCGGCGAAGGCCGGGACCCAGATCGCAGAGCCCAAAGTACGATGGAATAGCTCAGTGCGCCTCGATGGCGCTGCCGCGCTCTTCCATCTGGTTCCCGGCATTCGCCGGGATGAGCGGAGACGTGAGAGGGCCTACCCCGCCGGCTTCGCCAGCGAGCCCGCGAGGTAGTCCATCTTGCCCAGCGGCACCCCCTGGCTGCGGAGCACGCCGTAAGCGGTCACCACGTGGAACATGAAGTTCGGCAGGGCGAACCGGGCCAGGAAGTCCGCGCCGGTGAACGTCATGGCGCCGCCCGGCAGGGGCAGCTCGACCGTGCGGTCCTCGCCCCCTGCGATCTGGTCGGGTTTGATGCTCTTGAGAAAGTCGATCGTCTTTTCGATCCGCGCCTTCAGCTCCGGCCAGGTGGTCTCAACATCCGGGAAGCTGGGCGTCTCGATGGCGGCCAGGCGCGCTACTGCGCCCTTGGCGCCGTCGCTGGCGATCTGGATCTGGCGGGTCAGGGGATGCATGTCGGGCGCGAGGCGGGCATCCAGATAGGTCTGCAACGCCACGCCGTTGGCGCTCGCATGGGCCTCGGCCTTGTCCAGCAGGGCCGACAGGTTGCGCAGGCTGTTCACGAACACGGGGATCGAGGCGTCATAAAGCGTAAAGGCCATGCGGGAGTTCCTGCAGTTGGTGTTGAAGCGCGACACATGGCGTGGTTCGGCCGTCTTCCCAAGCCACGTTGAGCGTTCAGGCCGGCCGGGTCCGCGCCCACGCCGCCACGAACAGGCCGGCCCACAGGATATCTGGCGTCGCGATCGCCGGCACGGCGATCGGGATCCGCCCTTGTGCGAACAGCACCCAGTTGGCGGTGAAATAGATCACCTTGCCCAGGGCGCCGAGCAGCATGAAGGGTCGGTAGGCGCCGGGATTGCGCCCGATCACGAGGTAGGCCAATTGCCAGGCGAAGGTCGAGCCGACGAAGCCATAGTAGCTGTCCGGGTGGCTGAACGGCCTGCTCGCCCGTGCCAGCACGCCCTCCAGGAAGAACAACGGGCCGATGATCAGCACGCCCCAGATGCCGCCCAGGGTGAAGACCCACTTGGCAAAGCGCATGGCCGTCCCCCTTTTTCGGATCAGTCGATCACCAACCCATGCAGCAGGCCGTCCAGCGTCACGCGCATGATCTCGCCCCGGTCCGCCCAGTCGAAGGTCGGACGGCTGGTGTAGAGGGCGACAACGCCATGGCAGGCCATCCACAGCGCCTGGGCTGCGGAGTCCGCGTTGCCCAGACGCAGGCGCCCATTGGCCGCCACCTCGCGCACCACGCCGGCGAACACGTCGTAGCACTGGCGGCTGAGCTCCGAGGTGCCTTGGGGCAACGGCGCCGAGGATCCGGTCCGCTGGCAATAGACCAGCTGATAAGCGTTGGGGTGCTCGAACCCCCAGCGGATGTAGGCTTCCAGCATCATCCGGGTGCGGATCACCGGGTCCAGCGGCCGGGCGGCGCACTCGGCATTGGTCGCCAGGAGCTGCCGGAACGTGCCCTCGCAGATCTCGTGCAGGATGCAGGCCTTGTCGTGGAAGTGCATGTACAGCGCGGTGGACGAAACGCCCACTTCGTCGGCGATTTTGCGGATCGTGGCGCCGTCATAGCCCTCGGCCACGAAGATGCGCTCCGCAGCCTCCAGGATTTCGGCGCGGCGCAGATGGCCGTCGCCCTTCGCCTTGCGCGCGGTCTTCCGCGTCGCCGTCGCGACCGTGCCCATGAAGTCTCCCCACTTCGACCAGCCTGGGACAGCGGACCCCAAATCGCCACATGTGACAAGTCCTTGTCGGGGCTGGACGGGCCGGCGCCTGTCCGCGTATGGGGCCGGCATGAGCGGCCCCACCATCGCCGAGACCTCGCAGGTGATGCGCACGACCGGCTGGTCGGACTATGCCCTGTTGGACAGCGGCGGCGGGCGCAAGTTGGAGCGCTACGGCCCCTATCGCGTCGTCCGCCCCGAGCCTCAGTGCCTGTGGACGCCGCGCCTCCCGGCCGCCGAGTGGGAGAGCGCCGAGGCGGTCTTCGATCCCGCCAACAGCGACGACGAGGACGCCGGCCGCTGGCGATTCCGCGGCCAGCCCGCCCAGACCTGGCCGCTGGGCTGGCAGAGCGTACGCTTCCATGGCCGGTTCACGGCTTTCCGCCACCTGGCCTTCTTCCCGGAGCAGGCCGCCAACTGGGCGTTCCTGGACAGTCAGGTCCGCGCCGCGCCGACGCCGCCGCGGGTGCTGAACCTGTTCGGCTATACCGGGGTCGCCAGCCTCGTCCTGGCCGCCGCGGGCGCGGCCGTCACCCACGTCGACGCGTCGAAAAAGGCTGTGGCCTGGGCGCGGGAGAACGCGGAGCTCTCGGGCCTCGCCGACCGGCCGATCCGCTGGATCACCGAGGACGCGCGCAAGTACGTGGCCCGCGAAGTCCGGCGCGGCGCGACCTATGACGGCATCATCCTGGACCCGCCGAAATACGGCCGGGGCCCCGGCGGCGAGGTGTGGCGCCTGTTCGAGGACCTGCCTGAGCTTGCCGGCTTATGTGCCCAACTTCTTTCGGAAAACGCCCGATTTCTAGTGCTCAACGCCTATGCGGAACGCATCTCCGGCGCCGCGCTCGCCGGCCTGCTGGCGGAAAAGCTCGAAGGTCGCGCCGGCCGTATCGACTGGGGCGAACTCGCGCTCGAGGAAGAGCGCGGCGACCGCGCTGTCGGCATGAGCTTCTACGCGCGCTGGACGAACGAGTCCGCGGCATGAGCGCCCGCACCATCACCTCGCTCTCGAACGAGACCGTCAAGGCTGTCCGCGCCCTGCACATGCGCAAGGAGCGCGACGCCACCGGCCGGTTCCTTGCCGAGGGCCTGAAAGCGGTCATTGAGGGCCTCGACACCGGCCACGTCCCCGCCCTGCTGATGCACGGCGCCGAGGCGGCCGGCCATCCCCTGCTGCGCCGGGCGGCCGAAGCCACCCTCGCCGCCCGCGGTCAGGTCATCGAAGTCACGGAGGACATCCTCGCCAAGGTCTCCCGGCGCGACAATCCTCAGGCCGTCGTCGGCGTCTTCCTCCAGGCGTTCGTCGACCTCGCGGCGGTGGTCCCAGGCTCGGCCAGCTGCGTCGTGGCCCTGCACCGCGTGCGCGACCCCGGCAACCTCGGGACCATCATCCGCACCGCCGACAGCGCCGGCTGCGGCGCGGTGATCCTGGTGGGCGAGTGTTGCGATCCCTATTCGGTAGAGGCGGTGCGGGCCACCATGGGCTCGATCTTCGCCGTGCCCCTGGCCCGCGCCAGCGAGGCGGACTTCGCCGCGTGGCGCGCGGGCTGGCCTGGTTCGGTCGTCGGCACCCTGCTCTCCGCCGAGGTCGACCACCGCGAGG
>JANPKX010000573.1:0-7434 GCA_031426235.1 Alphaproteobacteria bacterium
CCATGGCCACGTCCATCCGCCGGTGCGTGGAAGTCTTCGGGCTTGCCCATCGTCCAAGATTTGCAGGTGCTGCAAACTCTAGTGAGTCCGGACCTTAGGCTCTCTCAACTGATCGCGCCGCTTTTGCTGAAGACGTGCATCAGACGGGCGGCGGCGGGCAGCATGAGGGCGCCCAGCAGGGCCGGGAAGATGAAGAGGATCAGGGGAACGGTCAGCTTGGCCGACAGGCCCAACGCCTTCTCCTCAGCCCGCAGCATCCGCTTTGACCGCATGTCGGCGGAGAATACGGACAAGGTCTCTCCCAGGCTCGTGCCCATCTCCTCGGCCTGACGCAGCATGGTGGCCAACTGGCGGGCGTCATCGATGCCAAGGCGTTCGGCAAAGGCTGACCAGGCATCCTTGCGCGCGCGCCCAGCGCGGAGTTCCAGCACCAGGAACCGCAGGTGAATGGTGAGGTTTGGGTAGCGGCGCTCGAGCTCCTCGGTGACACGGGTGACCGCTGCGTCCAGCGACAGCCCCGCCTCGACGGAGGCTACAAGCAGGTCGAGGAGGTCGGGAAAACCCTCCGAATACTCGCGCTCACGCCGTGATTTGCGGCCCTTGAGGATGAAATCGGGGCCGTAGAGGGCCAGAAGGGAGGCGCCGACCGCCAGCCCTAGAGCGATGAAATTGCCGGCCCCCTTTTCGCCCATCAACATCGGCAGGGTAAGGATCACCGTGAGGGTGGCCAGGGCCAGGGCGAGGGCCTTAAGGCCGAGGAAGATCACCGGCGCTTCGCGCGCGTAGAATCCCGCCTGCGTCAACCGAGCGCGCAGCACCGAGACGGCGGCCGGGTCGCGCACGGCGCTTTGCTGGCCCAGCCGACGAACGGTCGACAGCATCTGGTCGGCGAGCCCGCCGCCCGGCGCGTTGACCAGCGGACTTGCCCCTACGCCCGCGAGCCGCCCGCGCCGCAACGATCGCACCCGCAACTCGCCGATCCCGAGGATCGCCAGGCCGCCGGCCGCGCCTAGAGTGAGCAACAGGCCGGCGATATAGATCACGGTTTCCAGGTTCATGGCGCGCTACAGCCGCATGTCGATCATGCGGCGCATGATCATGTTGCCGAGGAAGATCCAGAACAGGATGAAGGCCAGGCCATACTTGACCATCGGCTGGTCGATGACATCGCCATAGAACTTAGGCGACATCAGCATGATCATCCCCACGGCCAGGAACGGCGCGGCGGTCAGGATGGCGGCGGAGGCGCGGCCTTCCGACGAGGCGGCCTTGATTTTCAGGCGCATCTTGTGGCGGTCGCGCACCGTGTTGGCGTTGAGCTTGAGCAGGCCGGTCAGGTTGCCCCCGGTCCGCTCCTGCAGGCGCACAGTGGCGGCGAACAGATCGACGTCGGGATGCTGGCAGCGCTCGGACATCCGGCCCACCGCCTGTTCCAGGGTCGCGCCGTAGGCGATCTCGTCGGCGGCCATGCCGAACTCGGTGCCGATCGGGTCCAGCATCTCACGGCCGACAAGATTGACGGCTGCGGGCACCGGATGCCCGGCCTCGAGGGAACGGACAATGATGTCCAGCGCCTGGGGCAACTGGACGCCCAGCGCGGACGCCCGACGCTTGACCATGAACTTGAGCACTCCCAGCGGCGCCAGCACACCCCCGATCGCCACACCGGCGAGCGCCGCGAGCGGATTTCCGGTGAAGATGCCCAATCCTGCCGCCGCCGCGACGGCTGCCCCGCCGCAATAGAGGGTCCAGCGCTTGCGGTCGTAGGACAGACCCGAGGCGATGATCAGGTCAGACAGCCAGCGCAGGCGCTCGGCCCGTCCCCCGGCAGCGCTGAGGCCGCGCTGTTTGCGAAGCTCGACCACCATGGCGCCGATGCCCTGGACGCGCTCGGCCACCCTGAGGCGACGGTTGAGCCGGCGCTTCTGGGTGGCGACGGTGAGCAGTCCCGCCAGGCCCTGCACGCCGGCGAAAACCGCAGCCCCGATCATCAACATGACGATGAATTTGGCGTCGAGGGTGAAGCCCAGCATTTACAACGCTCGCGACGGGTCGAAGTTGGCGGTGTCGTAGGGCAGGCCGCGACGCAGCATCTCGTCGAGGATGCGCGGGCGCAGTCCGGTGGCGCGGAACTCACCGTGGACCGTGCCGTCGGCCTCGGTGTGGGTGCGGTTGAAGACGAAGATGTCCTGCATCTGGACGACATGGCCTTCCATGCCGACGATCTCGGTGATGTGGGTCACCTTCCGCTTACCGTCGGAGAGCCGCATCACCTGGACCACGAGGTTCACGGCCGAGGCGATCTGGTGGCGCACGGCGTCCGCGCCGATGTTGAGGCCGCCCATGGCCACCATCTGCTCGAGGCGGCTGACCGCTTCGCGCGGGTTGTTGGAGTGGATGGTGGCCATCGAGCCTTCGTGGCCGGTGTTCATGGCCTGCAGCATGTCGAACGCCTCGTCCGAGCGCACCTCGCCCAGGATGACGCGGTCGGGCCGCATGCGCAGGGCGTTCTTGACCAGCTCGCGCTGGCGGATTTCGCCCTTGCCTTCGATGTTCGGCGGCCGGGTCTCCATACGCACCACGTGGGGCTGCTGGAGCTGCAGTTCGGCGGCGTCCTCGATGGTGATCAGGCGCTCGCCATGGCTGATGGCGGCGGACAGGGCGTTGAGCAGGGTGGTCTTGCCCGAGCCGGTGCCGCCGGAGATCACCGTCGAGGCGCGCGCCCGCACCGCGCCATACAGGAAGTCGGACATCGACTGGGTCATGGCCCCGAACTCGACCAGTTTCTCCAGCGTCAGGGGCTTTTTAGAAAACTTGCGGATCGAGACGGAGCAGCCATCGTTGGCGATGGGTGGGATGGCGGCGTTGACCCGGCTGCCGTCCGGCAGGCGGGCATCGACCATGGGTTGGCTCTCGTCGATGCGGCGGCCGACGGCCGCGACGATGCGGTTGACGATGCGCAGCAGGTGGTCGTTGTCCCGGAAGCGGATCGGGGTGAGCTCCAGCTCGCCGCGGCGCTCGATATAGACCTGGTAGGGGCCGTTGATCAGGATGTCGTTGATCGAATCGTCTTTGAGCAGGGGCTCGATCGGCCCCAGGCCGACCATCTCGTCGTAGATCGAGGCGCCCAGCGCCTCCAGCTCTTTGGTGTTCAGCGCCATGCGCTCGGCGCGGGCGAACTCGTGGACCTGGCCAACCACTTGGCGGCGCAATTCGGCCTCGTCCAGCTTGTCGAGCTTTGCCAGATCGAGCTCGTCGATGAGCCGGGCATGAAGCCGCAGGCGCAGATCCAGATTGGCGTCGCGGGCTGGCGCTTTCGGCTTGGACTCGACGCGCGCCGCCGGCGTCGGCGCGGGCTCCGGCGCGGCATTGGGGCGCGGTGCGGGTGCGGCCGTGCGGGAAAGGCTGACGCGACTCATGCCAATCCGCCCCCGTCTCGCACGTCATCCCCGGCCTTGTGCCGGGGGCCCAGCCCTCGGTCGCACGGGAGTTGGAGCGGGCCGCGCCGCGCGGCTCGCCGCAGAGGTTGGCGGCGGCTTGACCATGGGTCCCCGTGACAAGCCCGGGGATGACGAGCAAGATAAGAGACGCGCATCACGCCGCCTTGGTCGCAGAGCTGCGCGCCGGCTGGGCGCAGAGCCGGTCGACCAGGGCTTGGACGTCCTTGACGATCTTGGACTTGGGCCGGTGCTGGGCGATCGGGCCGCCCAGGTTCACGGACGCGGCGGCGGCCTCCCAGTCGGAACTGATCCCTGCCTCGGCCTTGCGCTGCAGGGCCTTCTCGGCCTCGCTCATCGACGGCGCCGGGCCGAACATCCGGCTGGCCAGACGGTTCAGCACGATCCGCGGGCGTAGGCCCGTCCCCAGACCGGCCTCGACCTCGTCGGAAAAGGCGCGCGCAGCCAGGAGGGCGGGCACGGTGAGCTCGGAGATCACCAGAACCTCGTCGCAGCCGGACAGCGCCTCGAGCGTCCAGGGCCGGCGATGGCGCGGCACGTCCAGGATCACGTAGTCATAGACCTCGCAGGCGACTTCGAGCAGGCGCAGGACCGTCTCGCGGCTGACCGCATCGAAAGCGGTCGGGTCGCGCACGCCGGCGATCAGGTCGAGCCCGCGAGCCACCGGGGTCACGAACGCCTGCAGCATGGCGCCGTCCATCCGTTCGGCCGCTTGGCCGTAGTCCGAGAGCCGAGTGGTCGGCGCGCAGCCGAGGTATGCGGCCGCGGCGCCGTCGGCCAGGTTGAGGTCGATCAGACAGACCGCGCGATCCTTGTCGGCCCGCTGGGCCAGCCCATGCGCGATCTCGATGGCGATCGTGGTGGCGCCCGAGCCGCCCACGGCGCCGGATACCGCCCAGCATCGCGATCCGCGGTCCTCGCCCGCAGGGGCGGCGGCCGAGGGCCGAGCGCGGGCCAGGAGGTGGACGATTTCCTGACCCAGTTGTTCGTCGGTGTAGGGGGCTTCCAGGATGTCCGCCGCGTCTAGGCGCATCAGGTTTCGGACGAGGCCGGCCGGAAGGTTCGCACCCACCAGCAGCACCGCCGGTCCGCCCTTCAGTCCGGCAAGGATTTTCACTGCTGCCGCCATGGCCGGCGCTTCCCAAGCATCTGCGTCGATCATCACCAGGTCGTAGGCGCCGGACGCCATCGACTCCAATTGCGCGACGCCGCCCCGTTCGACAGCCGCGCCCGCCAGCGACACCTGAGCCGCGTCAGCGAGGACGGCGCCAAGCACCAGGACACGGCGGCCATGGATCGGGTTGAAGGCGGGGGACGCGGACTTGGAACGCAACATCGAGGTCACTTCTTGAGCGCAAGGGGCGTGGGTGCGGTCGTGGCCGCGGCGATCGGTTCGCCGCCGCGGTCGCGCGGGAGCGGCCGGTCGTGCGACTTGCCGCGAAGGAACAGGTCGGCCTTGGAGGGTTCGGCGCCCGGCAGGGACTCGATGGGGGTCAGACTGCGGTAGGCGGCGGTGGCGATGCGCGGCGTCACCAAGATCAGCAGTTCGCTCTCGGAGCGCTTGAATCGGGCCGAGCGGAAGAGGGCGCCCAGCACCGGCACATCGCCGAGCCAGGGGGTCTGGGACGTGTTGTTCATGTAGTCGTGCTGGAAGAGGCCGGCCATGGCGAAGGTGTCGCCAGGGCGAAGTTCCAGGGTCGTGGAGGCGCGGCGGACGGTCAGGGCGGGCACATTGATGCCGCCGATGGTCAGTGCGTTGTTGGGATCGAGCTGGCTGACCTCTGGGGCGACCTCAAGCCGGACCCAGCCATTGTCCTGCACCTTGGGCACGAAGTTCAACTTCACGCCGTAGGGCCGGAATTCGATGACGATGCCGTCGCGCGTCGGGACCGGGAAGGGGAACTCCCCGCCAGCCAGGAAGCTGGCCTTCTCGCCCGATATGGCGACCAGGTTCGGCTTGGCCAGGGTGCGGACGACTCCACGCTCCTCGAGCGCCTGAATCTGTGCGTCCAGACGGGTGGAATCGCCTGATCCGCCAAATAGCGAGGCGACGGCGGCGGGCGGTGTGGCGCCGATCAGGCCGCCTCCGGTCAGGACCTGGAACGAGCCGTTGGCGGCCGTCAGGTTGACGCCCATGTCCTGCATCGCGCTACGGCTGGCCTCGAGGATTCGGACCTCCAGCACCACCTGTTCGGAGGCGCGGACGGTGATGCGTGAAATCACCGACTCCGGCGCATATTTCTCGGCGATCCGCTCCGCGCCGGCCTGGACGCCCGTGGTCGAGACCTCGCCGCCCAGCATCAGCACCTCGCCCAGGTTTCGAACCTTCAGAGCCTCACCGGGGAATGCGGCCGTGAGGTCCTGCTGGAGGCCCTCACTGTCGAAGCCGACACGCACGTCGATGACTTCCTGCAACCGGCCCGCGGGGCCGTAGACCAGCATGTTGGTCGAGCCGAACTCGATGCCCTGAACATAGAAACTGGCGTTGGACGTGGCCGTGACCTTGGCGATCTCGGGCTGGGCGATGACGATCCGCGACGCCGGCTGCGGCAGGCGGAAGCTGAGCGACTTGTCGCGGGGCACATGGACGGTCCGGCGCAGCACCGGCTCGCTGGCCAGGGTCTGGGCGCTGGTGGGCCCCGGGGTCGCCAGGACGGCGGCCGCGCAGAGCAGCAGGGTCAGGGCGCCGAACAGGGTGCGGGCGAGGAGAGGGGGCTGAGTCATGACTAACCGATCGCGCCGATGCCGGCGGCGCCGGCCTGAGTGTTCGCAGCGCCAGTTGCGCCCTGCACGGCAGGCGGCGCCGCAGCGGCCTTGCGCGTTCCGCCGCGCGCGCCGCGCTTGGAGGGTTCGCCTTCGATGATCAGGATCGCGGACCAGGACGGGGCGGGCGCGCGGCGAAGGGTGGTGCGTAAGGGCGCCGCGGTCCGGCTTCCGCCCACGAGGAAGTCGGCGGTGCGCATCGGCGGCGTGTCCTCGATCTCTGCCGCCCCGCTCTTGCGCAGCGCCAGCGACAGCGTGCCCAGCGTCACCGCTACCGACAGCTTCTGGCTCTCCTCAATAGTAACCTCCAGGGTCGCGGTGTTCGGGCTGGCCGGCTTGTCGGTAGTGGGATCGGCGTTGAGGTCCATGCCCAGGACCCGGGCGTTCTGGATCACCACGTGGGAGACGTAGTTCCGCTGGGGCCCCTGGGGCGTCGCGTCGCGCATGAGCACCACGTCGACGTGGTCGCCTGGCAAGGCATGGCCGCCGACGCCGGTGGCGTCGTCGACCTTGACCGCATAGGCCCGCATGCCCGGCACCAGTTCGGCGGCGACCGAGGTCCGCTCGCCGGGGCCCGACAGCTTGGTCGGCAATAGCGGTTCGCGCTGGGAAATCGGCGTCAAGGCCACGGGCGCCGTTCCGCGGTCGGCGGCCAGCGCGGCGGCCACTGTGGTGAACGCGCCTTGGGGCACCGCATTTGCGGGGACCTTGACCAGGGTAAGCATGCCGGCGTCCAGGCGTTCGCCGTATTTGATCGGCCGTGTGGCGACCACCATCGGCGCGCCGGCAACCTCACGCGGAGCTGCCGTGGCCTTGGCTTGCGAGGCGCCAGGCAGGGCGACCTTGGCGACAAACAGCGCGCCCAGTCCGAGGACAGCCGACGCTCCAAGGCTTGCGATGGTTACCAGGCGCATGCGGGGTTCCGGTGCCGATGTCTCGTTGTCAGAGGGCACGTTAACGACACCGGCCTTGCGACAACGCCAACAGGCGTGGTGAACCCGGAGGTAGGGATAACGGCAGGCGTTCTGCGCGGTGGCGCGGCGCCCGGCGGACGCGCTAGGCTCACGGGTGCAAACGGGAGATCGTGGATGAAGGTTCGTCGGCTGGGGAATTCGGGGCTGAAGGTCAGCGTGGTGGGCCTGGGGTGCAACAACTTCGGCATGCGCATCGACGCGGCCCAGACGCAGGGCGTGGTGGATGCGGCGATCGAGGC
>JANPKX010000574.1:0-10506 GCA_031426235.1 Alphaproteobacteria bacterium
ACCGCAAGGCCGGGTTCACCCCCGTGTGGCCGTATCGGTACTGGATGCGCTGAGGGGTGGGACGCGGGATACGCGCCCCGACCTACTTCGCCAGGTCGCGCAGGATCATGTCCCAGTGGGACAGGCTGCCGTCGAGCGTGGCGAGGGGAGACTTCTCGTTGAGCCCGTGGGTGAAGGACTCGCCGGATTTCCCGAACATGCCTGAGACGCCGTAGCTGGGGATGCCCACGGCGCGGAAGTGCATGCTGTCGGTTGCGCCGGACGACTGCGAGGGGACGACGGCGAGGCCGGGGTAGCGGGCGTGGACCGCGCGGGTCACCGCAGCGATCACGTCCGACCGCAAGGGCGAGGCGGGGCTGTCGATGGACCCGTCTTCCAGTCGAGTGATGGCGATTGTGCCGTCGCCGACCACCTGGGCGAGGGTTTGGCGCACCGATTCCGACGCGGTCCCCGGGAAAATGCGGCAGTTCACCGTCGCGCTGGCCCGCTGAGGCAGCGCGTTGGCCGCGTGGCCGCCCGAGATCAACGTGGCGACGCAGGTGGTGCGCAGGCGCGGGTTGACGCCCACATCGGCCGAGAGCGCTTCCATCGCCTCGGTGTCTGCGGGGTTGGCGGCATAGCGGGCCATCATCTGGCCAGTCCGGCCCGGCGTCTTGGCGGCGTCGGCCGCCATCTCCGCCTTGGTGATCTCGTTCTGCGTGGCGGGGAAGCGGTAGGCGCTGATCCTGTCCAGCGCGCGCGCCAGCCGGTAGATAGCGTTGGTCGGGGTGGGGCGGCTGGAGTGGCCGCCGGGATCGGTGACGGTGAGCGCGAAGTCGGCGTAGGTCTTCTCGGCGCCCTGGATGCCATAGGCGATGGGATTGCCGGCTTCATCCAGCGCGCCCCCGCCGCCGTCGGCGTTCAGAACCATCTCGGCGCCCTTCAGCTTCTGGGCGAGAGCGGCGGTGGTCGCCATGACGGTCTCCTCGTCGCCCGATAGCGCGAGGATCACCTCGCGGCCGGGCTTCCAGCCGCTGCGTCGCAGGTTGGCGAGGGTGGCGACGACCACGGAGACGTCGAACTTGTTGTCGTGGGCGCCGCGCCCATAGATGTAGCCGCCCTCGATCACGGGCGTGAACGGATCGCGCGCCCAGTCCTCGGCCCGGGCCTCGACGAAATCAAAGGGGCCGGAGATGATCAGGGGCTTCGTCTTCGGATCGTTTCCGGGATAGCGGGCGATCAGGTAGGCGGTCCCGGCCATCGGCTCGATCACGATCTCGTCGGGCGTGTAGCCGCCGGCGACGAGAACGCTCTTCAGGTACGCGGCATAGGCTGGGGTCTGGCCACGGCCGGCGACGGTGGGGAACGCGATGCCGCGCTTGAGGATCTCCAGCGTGTGTTCACTGAGGGCAGGGTCCACCCTTGGCGAAGCCGCCAGGACAGGCCCGGCCAGGAGTGCGACACAGACGGCGAGGGCAGGGATGCGGGTCATGGGGCGTGGTCTCCGGGTCCGTCAGGCGTCGATGAGCTGCCGTGCGCGGCGGAACACCGCCTCGAACATCGGCGCGGTGAGCCGGCCGGTGTTCGTGTTCAGTCGGGAGCAGTGATAGCTGTTCAGCACGAGGTAGGGGCCGGCTGGAAACTCCGTGCCATGGCCAGGGATGCCCGCCGAGGCTTTCAGCCCCAGGGCGCGCAAGACGTTGCGGCGCGAGACATCCCCGAGTGTCACGATCACCTTCAGGTTCGGCAGGGCCGCCAGCCGGGCGCTGAGGAACGGCCGGCACGTCGCCTCCTCGGCGCTCTCCGGCTTGTTGCCTGGCGGCGCGCAGCGCACCGCGTTGGTGATCATGCAGTCGTGCAGCGCCACGTCGTCATCCGGCCGGGCCTCGTAGACACCGGTGGCGAAGCCGGTCCTCAGCAGGGTCTCGTAAAGCATCCAGCCGGCGCCATCGCCGGTGAAGGGTCGGCCCGTGCGGTTGGCGCCCATGCGCCCAGGCGCCAGCCCCACCACAGCCAGCCGCGCCGCAGGGTCGCCGAACGAGGGGACCGCGCCGTTGAAGCCGTCGGGGATCGAAGCCTCGTTGACCCGGCGGTAGGCGACCAGCCGGGGACACAGCGGACAGTCGGCAGGCGCTTCAGGCGTCATGCCGCGACACTCGCCGGCGCTTGCCATCCCGGCCCGCAGCGTTCAGGGCCTTCGGCGGGCGCGGCAGCGACAGGGCGGAAAATCATCGTCAAGAACATCCCCAACCTAGATCAGGCGGTCATCATCGCGCTGGGCAGCAACTTGCCCGGCGCCTACGCCTCGTCCGAGGCCCTGCTGGACGCGGCGCTGGCCGGGTTCCCCGATTTCGGCCTGCAAGTCCTTGCGCGGTCGTCTTGGCGGCAAACCGCCGCCTGGCCCGACCCTGCGGGGCCTGCGTACCGCAACGGCGTCGCGATTGTCGAGGCGAACGCAGAGCCGCACGATATGTTGTCGCGTCTGCTGGCGCTGGAGGCGCAGTTCGGCCGCGTCCGCAGCGTCCGTAACGCCCCGCGGACGCTTGACCTGGACCTGATCGCCCACGGCCGGATCGTGCTGGACGCGCCGGGCCTGACCTTGCCGCACCCCCGGGCGCATGAGCGCCGTTTCGTCATGGGCCCACTCGCCGAAGTGGCGCCCGGGTGGGTGCACCCGGTCACGGGCCAGACGGCGGCGGCGCTGGCGGCGTCGCTCCGTTGAAAATCCACCCTACACGAGAGGGGTTGGCACGCGTTCCCGCGACGACCAACGTCCCGAAAGACTATGCGGCGTTGCACAAAAGCGGCGGACGCTCTATTTTGCCGGGTTCTATCCTCCCCGCTAGAGAGACTTCATGGCCCGCGTCACCGTCGAAGACTGCATTGAAAAAGTGCCGAACCGCTTCTCGCTGGTTCTGCTGTCGTCGCATCGGGCGCGCGCCATCTCGGCCGGGTCGGCGATCATGGTTGATCGCGACAACGACAAGAACCCTGTCGTGGCCCTGCGCGAAATCGCCGATGACGTGGTCGATGCCGAGGAACTGCGCGAAGCCCTTATCGGCACGCTGCAGCGCGTGGACGAGCGCTCCGAAGCCGAGGAAGAGGCCGAGACCCTGGCCCTGCTGGCCGATCCCACGCACATGCAGATGAGCGAACTGGAACTGGTTCGCGCCCTTCAGAGCGACCGCGATGGCGGTCAGGAGGAGCGGTACTGAGCCCGGAAGGCGCAGAACCACTTCTAACTGAGGCGGCGCCTCACCCCGCCGTCCCCCTTCCTGACGTTCCGACGCCGGCGCCGCCCTTGGCCGCGCCGCCGCGAGCGAAGATGCTCCGACAGTGGGAGCTGATCGACAAGGTCCGCTCTTACGATCCTTCCGCGGACGAGGCGCTGCTCAATCGCGCCTATGTCTACGCGATGCGCCAGCATGGCTCGCAGACCCGTGCGTCGGGCGATCCCTATTTCGCCCACCCGATCGAGGTGGCGGGAATCCTTACCGACTACCGGCTGGATACCGCAACCATCGTCACGGCTCTGCTGCACGACGTCATCGAGGACACCGACGCCACCCGCGAGAAGCTGGAGGAGCTGTTCGGCGCCGAAATCGCCGAGCTGGTCGAGGGCGTCACCAAGCTGTCCAAGCTGGAGCTCAGCCAGGAGCACCTTCGCCAGGCTGAGAACCTGCGGAAGTTCATTCTGGCCATCTCGAAGGACGTACGCGTCCTGCTGGTGAAGCTGGCTGACCGGCTGCACAACATGCGGACGCTGCACTTCATCAAGCAGGCCGCGAAGCGCGAGCGGATCGCGCGCGAGACGCTCGACATCTATGGCCCTTTGGCGCGCTCCATCGGCGTGCATCGGATCTGCGAGGAACTGGAGGAGCTGGCCTTCGCCCACCTCAATCCGGTGGGCCGAAACGCCATTCTGCGCCGGCTGGAAACCCTGAGGACACAACAGGGTGGGGCCGTTTCCTCTGTAAGCACAGAGGTCGCCCAGAGGCTTGAGGACGCGGGCGTCCCGGCGCGCGTCTATGGCCGGGAAAAGCACGCCTACTCGATCTGGCGAAAGCTCCAGCGCAAGTCGATCGGCTTCTCGCAGCTGTCGGACATCTACGCATTCCGGGTGATCGTCGACACCGAGGATGACTGCTATCGCGCGTTGGGCGTCATCCACCGGCTGTGGAACTCGGTGCCCGAGCGGTTCAAGGACTTCATCTCGACGCCCAAGCGCAACAACTACCGGTCCCTGCACACCACCGTGGTGGGGTCGAAAGGCATGCGGATCGAGATGCAGATCCGCACCCAAGCCATGGACCTCGTGGCCGAGGAGGGGGTCGCGGCGCACTGGCGCTACAAGAACGAATCCTACGGCTTCGACCCGGAGGCCCAGGAGGCGGCGGGCGGCCGCGACCCGCTGGTCAATCTGCGCCACCTCGTCCAGGTGCTGGAACACGGCGGCGACGCCGAGGAACTGGTCGAGAACGCCAAGCTCGAGATGTACCTCGACCAGGTGTTCGTGTTTACGCCCAAGGGCCGACTGATCAGCCTGCCGCGTGGCGCGATGCCGCTGGACTTCGCCTACGGGGTCCACACCGACGTGGGCGACACGGCGGTGGGCGCCAAGATCAACGGTGAGCTGAAACCGCTACGCACGGTTCTGAACAACGGCGACGTGGTGGAGGTGATCCGGGGCGGCAAGCCCACGGTGCCGCCGGACTGGCGTTCGCTGACGGTCACCGGGCGCGCCCGCTCCGCAATCCGCCGCCATATCCGCCAGACGGAGCGCGAAGAGTTCATCCGGCTGGGCCGCGTGACGGTCGACCGGGCGTTCGAGGCGGCCGGCAAGTCGCGCAAGGACATCTCGCTGCGCCCTGCCTTCGACCGGTTCGCGGTCACGACCGACGATGAGCTGTTCGACGCCGTAGGGCGGGGCCGGGCCACGCCTTCGCAGGTGCTGGAGAGCGTGTTCCCGGGCCTCAAGGCCGCCGAGCGTGAGGCCGCCACCGCGCGGCGCCACATTCAGGACGGCAAGGGCGCGCGGCTCTATGTACGCGGCGGTGGCCTGACGCCGGGCATCAGCCTGCACTTCGGGCCCTGCTGTTCGCCGGTGCCGGGCGACCGCATCGTCGGCATCGTAGAGGCCGAGGGGCGGGGCCTGATGGTCCACACCATCGATTGCGAAAAGCTGGCCGACTATGAGGACCGCGAGGAACTCTGGCGCGACCTGCAGTGGACGCCGGAGGCCGAGCGCAACGCCATCGCGCGTGCGCGCCTGACCGCCACGATCAAGAACGCCCCCGGCGTGCTGGGCCAAGTCTGCACGGTGATCGGCGAGGCGGGTGGCAATATCGTGGGCCTGCGCATGCACCACCGGCAGTCCGACTTCTTCGACGTGGACTTCGACGTCGACGTGACGGACGCGCGGCACCTGACGCACATCTCGGCGGCGCTCCGCGCCAATCCGAGCGTGGAAGAGGTGGAGCGCACCAAAGGCTAATGCCCAGTCTGCGACACCCTGCTGCGACCACGGGTCACGCCTGTGACGCACCTGAGGGATCGTACAGAGCCCACGTTTGGGCAGTTCCGAGCGAGTAACCGTAAAATGACCACCGATAGTCCCCCGCAGGACATGGCGGATTTGCTTCAAAGTCCCGATCTGGCGGTTGCGCTCGAGAGCGACCGGTTCAAGGATTTCCTCGACAATGTGCCCCTCCCGATCGCGGTTTCGGCACTGAATCCCCGCGAGCGGATCGTCTACGCCAACCGTGCCTTTGGCGAGCTGACCGGCAGCCCCGACATTGTAGGCCAGCCCTGGGACGTACTCGGCGGGACCAGTCCGCTGGGCGAAGCGTCTCGCAGTCTCGGTGCTGGGCTGGTGGAGGATCGCGACTATGTCGGGCGGTTTATGCTTCGGCGGGGCGAGGACGAGATCGTGGTCGATGCCTGGTCCAACCTGATCGAGGACGACGCGGGCGCCCCGGTTTTCCGCCTGGTTGCCCTCGCGAAGGGCGAGCGGGAGGTCTCGCTGATCGATGCCCTGGCAGAGCAGGTGCGCGAAAAGGACGTGCAGCTCATGGAACTGCAGCACCGCGTCAAGAATAACCTTCAGATGATCACCGCGCTCATCCGGGTGGAGGCGCGCGGCGTGACCGACCGCACGTTGGGCGAAGGGTTCGACCGTTTGGCAGGCCGCGTCGAGGCGCTGGGCCTGCTCTATCACGCGCTTGGCCACAACGTCGCCGACAGCGCCATCGACCTTGGGGTTTACCTCGGCGAGATCGCCTCGTCGGTCATGCGCGCCCATGCGGTGGAGGGCATCCGGCTGGAGCTCAAGACCGACAGCTGGCCGGTGTCGGTCGATGTGGCGATGCCAACAGGGCTGGTCGTCAATGAGCTGATGACCAACGCGCTGAAGCATGCGTTTGCGGGGCGCGAACGTGGGACGATCAGTCTGGAGGCGACCAACGTGTCCTCCGGCTGCCGCGTGGTGGTCGCCGACGACGGCGTGGGCCTGCCGCCCGGGGTGACGTGGCCGCGCCAGGGCAAGCTTTCGGCGCTCATCGTCCGCTCGCTGCAACAGAACGCGCAGGCGCACATCGAGATTCAGTCCGCCCCAGGGCAAGGGTGTCAGGTCACGATCGTCTTCAGCAGTGAGGATGCCGCGCCCCAGTGACCGCGACGCGGCGCTTTCGTTGCGGGCGAAACAGCACTATTCGGCAGAGCATGAACACCGAAGACGTCCTGGACGAATTCCGCGGCGCCGGCGCGCTGCGCGAGGGCCATTTCATCCTGGCCTCTGGGCGGCACAGCCCCATGTTCCTGCAGAAGAACCTGGTCTTCCAGTACGCCGACCGCACCGAGCGGCTGTGCAAGGCGCTCGCCGAGAAGATCGAGGCGCGGTTCGGCAAGCCGGACGTGATTGTCTCGCCCGCCGTGGGCGCGATCATCCCAGGCTACGAGACCGCACGCTGGCTGGGCGTCCCGTCGATGTTTGTCGAGCGCGAGGACGGCGGGTTCAAGCTGCGGCGGGCGTTCCGGATCGAGCCGGGCGCGAAGGTGGTGGTGATCGAGGATGTGATCACCACCGGCGGCTCGTTCCGCGAGGCCGTGACGCCCATCGAGGCGGCGGGCGGGGTGATCCTGGGGTGCGCCTGCATCGTCGACCGTTCGGGCGGCAAGGCCGATGTGGGCTGGCCGCTGGTCGCCCTGGCGACCTTGGACGTGCCGTCCTATGGGCCGGACGAAATTCCCCCCGAGCTGGCTGCCCTTCCAGCCGAGGAACCGGGTTCAAAGAGGCTGCGCGCATGACCAGGCTGAGACTGGGCGTCAACATCGACCACGTTGCCACCGTGCGGAACGCGCGGGGCGAGGGCTATCCCGACCCTGTTCGTGCCGCGGAGATGGCGTTGGCGGCCGGGGCAGATGGCATCACGGCGCACCTGCGGGAGGACCGCCGGCACATCTCCGATGCCGACATCGACGCGTTGGCCGCTACCTGCCGCCGTCGCGGGCGGCCGCTGAACTTCGAGTGTGCCGTGACCGCCGAGATGGAGGCCATCGCCCTGGCGCACCGTCCCCACGCCGCCTGTCTGGTGCCCGAACGACGCGAGGAGGTGACCACCGAGGGCGGCCTGGACGTGGTGCGGGGCCACAACGCAATTGCACCGGTCGTGGCGCGCCTCGTCGCCGCCGGCATCCGCGTGTCAGCGTTCATCGATGCGGACGAAGCCCAGGTGAGGGCGGCCAAGGCGGTGGGCGCGCAGGTGATCGAGCTGCACACCGGCGCCTACTGCCAGGCTGTCCGCGATCATCGCCCCCAGGCCGAAGCGCTCCTCGCGACGCTGAGCGCCGCCACCGGGCAAGCCGCCGAGCTGGGACTCGAGGTGCACGCCGGTCACGGCATCGACTATGAGACGGTCAAGCCCATCGCCGCCATGCCGGGTCTGGCGGAGCTCAACATCGGCCACTTCCTGATCGGCGAGGCGATCTTCATCGGGCTGGGCCCAGCGATCCAGCGCATGCGCGCGCTGATGGACGAAGCGAGAGCCGTCAGGGCCGCATGATCCTGGGCCTGGGCTCCGACCTGTCCGACATCCGCCGGATCCAGGCCAGCCTGGACCGCTTCGGTGATCGGTTCCGCCAGCGCGTCTTCACGGAGTTGGAGCGCGCCCGATCCGAGCGCAAGGCCGATGCCGCGGCCAGCTACGCCAAGCGTTTCGCGGCCAAGGAGGCCTGCGCCAAGGCGCTCGGCACCGGTATGCGGCGCGGCGTTTTCTGGCGCGACATGGGCGTCATCAACCTGCGCTCCGGCCAGCCGACCATGGCCCTGACCGGCGGCGCCGCCGAGCGGTTGAAGGCCATGACCCCGCCGGGCATGCGGCCGGTGATCCATCTCAGCCTCACCGATGACCACCCCTACGCGCAGGCCTTCGTGATCATTGAGGCGCTGCCGGAGTAGAGTCGGGCGACTTCGGCCACCTTGGGAGATCGACATGGTCGAATTCAGACCGCCGCCAGGCTTCGTCGACACGCCACACCCGCCGATCGCCGGGCCTCACAAGCTGGTTTCGCGCACCGAGGAGATTGTCGTTGATCGGCCGCTCGCCCACGTCCTGGCCGCTGTCGACGCCACCCCTCTGCCGCAGTCCATCGCCGCCAGCGGCGGTCTGCCCGGGGTGCGCGGCTCCTACGTGCTGGCGGGCGGCAAGTTCGACCAGCCCGGCTCGCGCCACCTGATCTTCCTCACCGACGACACGACTGCGGTCGAGCAGGTGCTGGAGAAGACCACGACGCCCGCCACCCGCCGGTTCCGCTACGTGGTTTGGAACTACACGACCGCCGCCGCCGCGCCGCTGCTCTACGGCCTGGGCGACTGGCTCTACACGGCCGAGGGCGACAGGACGCGCGTGCGCTGGACCTACGCCTTCGAGCTGCGCAGGAACAAGTTCCCAGGCTTTCTCGGCGTGGGCCTGGGTGGCGGGATGCTGAAAATCGCCTTCCTGAACGGCCCCTACGCCAAGTGGATGGCGGCAACGCTGGCGCTCACAAGGCAGAACGCCGAGGCCTACCCAGGCTAGTCGCGCAGCGGTCGCAGCGACGAGATCGCCTCGCCCATGCCGATCCGCTGCGTGTCGCCGATGCTGCGGTCGATGGTGATGCAGCGGCCGCGGAAATTGGCGTCGGTGCAGACCAACCACGGACCTGAGCCCCGCTCCAGGCGAATCGAACGAACCCGGTCGTTCAGACCGGTGTGGTCGAGGTTCGCCACCGGCCCGTCGATCCGCAGCGGTACGCCGCCCCAGTTGCGCCGCGAGGACAGGGTGACCACGTCCGGCCGCCCGCCGCGCCGCCCGCCGCGATAGCCGCGGTCCTGATAGCCCGGTTCCGGCCCGTAGGCGTACCCCGCCGGCGCATCGCGCAGCGACGGTGGAGCCGCGCCGCCCGGGCCTCTGCAGCTCAGGCCGCCGTCCGCCCCCACGAAGATGTCGGTGCTGCAGCTCGCCACATTGATCGACGACACCGCCGGTCCGTTCGGCCCCCGGCACGTCGCGTGCAGGAACTGTCCCTCCATGCGGATGTCGGCGCACTGCCGCTCATAGCTACCGCGCGGCGCGTACTGCGCCTGGGACACCGTGGGCGCGGCCGACAAAAGGGAAAGTGTGGTCAGGCCAAGGATGATCCGCATTGGGTCGGCTCCGGGTTACGCTGACACCGGAACGCACAACCGCAGCTTGGGTTGGCCTTACCTACTCCGCGAAGCGAACGCCGAAGCGGGGTGTCCTTCAGACGGGCCTGGCTCTGCGGGCGGAGATGCCGGGCCAGAGGGTATTCAGCGCCAGGCCGCTGAGCACAAGGCCGGCGGCGGCGAGCTTCCAGGGCGTCAGGGGCTCAGCCAGCAGGACGGCCGACGCCCCCATGCCGAACACCGGCACCATCAGCGCCAGCGGCGCCACGCTGGCCGCGGGATGCCGGGCCAGCAGCCATCCCCAGGCGGTGTAGCCGAAGATCGTGTTGCCGACCGATTGCCAGAGCACGGCGGCCCATGCGCTCGGGTCCGCGTGCGACACGGCCGAGACCATGGCGGGCCATCCCTCGCGGGCGAGCGCCAGCGCCAGCAACGGCGGGGCCGAGAAGGCGCTGGCCCACACCACATAGGCCAGCATGTCCACGGGTCCCGCCCGCTTCTGCACAGTGTTCCCGCCGGCCCAGCTCAGCGCGGCGATGAGCACCAGTCCGAGTCCGACCACGGTGACCTCCGCGCTCACGTGGGTCATCAGCGACCCGAGGCCGGTCGCAGCCAGCAGCAGGGCCACGACCTGAAATCCACGCACGCGTTCGCCCGCCAGCAGCATGGCCAGGCCGATCGTGAAGAAGGCCTGGGTCTGCACGACCAGGCTCGCCAGCCCGGGTGAGATCCACTGCGTCATGGCGATGTAGAGCATGCCGAACTGGCCGACCCCGATCAGAACGCCATAGACCGCCAGATTCCACCACGGCACGGCGGGACGCTTCAGGAAGAAGATCAGCGGG
>JANPKX010000575.1:0-2641 GCA_031426235.1 Alphaproteobacteria bacterium
GATGGCAACGACATGTCCCGCGCCGTGGCGGAACGCGCCACGCGCGATGGCGCCGACAGCGTCGCCATCTCCGCCCAGATCGAGAGCGAGATCGCCATGCTCGACGCCAGCGAGCGTGCGGAATTCCTGGAGACCCTGGGCCTCACGGAACCTGGCCTCAACCGGCTGATCCGCGAGGCCTACCACCTGCTGGGCCTGCAGACCTATTTCACGGTCGGCCCCAAAGAGGCCCGTGCCTGGACCATCCACAAGGGCGACACCGCGCCCCAGGCGGCCGGCGTGATCCACACCGACTTCGAAAAGGGCTTCATCCGCGCCGAGACCATCGCCTACGACGACTATGTGCGCCTCAAGGGCGAAGCCGGTGCGCGTGAGGCCGGCAAGTTCCGCCAGGAGGGCAAGGAATATGTCGTCCAGGACGGCGACGTGCTGAACTTCCGGTTCAACGTCTAGCGGGGGTCAACGCCCGGCGCCAGGAACGGTAGGACCAGCTTGCGACCGATTCCGGGCTCGGTTTTCAGGTCGCCCAGTTCGGCCGTGTCGGCGTCCTCGAACGTGCCGAATACCCGGTCCCAGATGGTGGATGCGCAGCCGTAGTTCGTGTTGCTCTCGCGGAAATCCGAAGAGTGATGATGGACGTGATGGGTGTTGGCGGTGAACAGCAGGGAGATCACCTGGGTGTTCACGCGGATATTCATGTGGGCGCACGCGGCGCTGACGATCACCAGGATGCCGGCGACCTGGGCGGGCGCGCCGATGCCCAGGACGGCCTCGGCGAGGGCGATCGGCGCGATCAGGGTGACCGCCTCCAGAGGGTGGTTGGCGTTCCAGTTGATCGCGTTGAGACGCTTATAGGTATGGTGGACGCCGTGGCCGGTGACGCGCCACAGCAGGCCGATGCGGTGTTGTCCGCGATGCAGCCAGTAGGCCATGAATTGCAGAATCAGGAAGGCCAGCAACACCTGGACCACAAAAGGAAGCGCTGACGGCCAGGCCTGCGACACGGCCGCGCGAACCCGGGCGAACGGCTCGTCGAGCATCCGGGGATAGACCAGGTCCTGCCAGACCTGCATGGCGATGAGGCTCAGGGCGAACATCGCCATGCAGCCGGCCCGGTCGCGCCAAGTCTGCTTCCAAGCCCTGCGGGCGGGCCAGATCTCCTCCGCGATCGAGAGCACCACAAAGACCAACCCGACTGCAGCGAAGGCTCCGAGGCCGGGGATCGCATTGGCGGCTGCGGCATACGCCAGGACGAGGACTGCTGGCTGGAGGCCCCAGTAGACCAGACGCGGCGGCACGGTGTCCGTCCGGAAACCAGGTCCCGTCGACGCGTTTGTCATCACCGCCCCACTTACATACCTTGAGTATGTTTTAGGGCGTACGCGGTCGTCCGTCAACGTGCTAGGGCGCGGTGGTGAAGAGCCGACGCAAGCAGCAAGACCGCCGGGCGGCGACCCGGGCAGCGTTGCTGGATGCAGCGCGTCGCCAGTTCGGGGCCGCGGGTTATGAGGCGACCTTACTCGACGGCATCGCCGCGGACGTCGGTGTCACGAAAGGCGCGGTCTATCACCACTTTCCCGATGGCAAGCCGCAGCTGTTCGAAGCCGTCGTGCTTCTCGAACAGGAGGCGATGCTGGAAGCGATCTCATCGCGCCATTCGGAGATCGATGATGGCTTCACTGCGCTTGGTCAGCGCCTCCGGGCCTACTTCGTCTACGCGAGCCAACCCGGGCCCTATCGTATCACCCTGCACGACGCGCCCGTCGTCCTGGGCTTCGCGCGGTGGCGCGAGGTAGAGTATCGCTACACCACCCGGCTGATCGAAGCTGAACTTTCCGGGTTGATCGAGAGGGGAGCGATTCCGCGCCTTCCCGCCGCGATGATCGCCGCGGCGATCTATGGCGCCTGCGAAGCCGTCACACACATCGTCGCCGCGGCCGATGACCGGCCCGGCGCCACCGAGGAGGCCGTCGTTACGATCGTGTCGCTTTTTCGGGGTCTGAGCTTGGCGGAAGACCGAAGGCGCTCGCATTAAGCGCGAGGCTGCCGACTTGTCCCTTTCCCGGGCGAACCGGTGGCTTAGACTAGGATCGACCAACAACAAGGACCTCAGCCGATGGCCGAAACGATCACCCTGTCCGGCGCCGATGGCTTCGAGTTCAGCGCCTACCACGAACAGGCCATGACCCCGCACAAGGGCGGCGTGATCGTCATCCAGGAGATTTTCGGCATCGACAAGCACGTCCGCGTGTGGGGCACCCCGTTCGGCGAGAAGAAGGACGGCAAGTGACACCGGAGGTGAACCGTGGCCAAAGTGAAGCTCACCCGCGGGAAGCGGGGGTTCGCGTTCGTGAAGGAGTTGGGTGGGGCGCCGGCCCGCGAAGCCCTGAGCAAGACCGCCCGCGTCCTCGTCGAGAAGAAGCTGGTCCGCGGGCGGGTGCTCGACTACGGCTGCGGTCTCGGGTTCGACGCCGACCAGCTCGGGTGGGAGGGGTTCGACCCGTACTACCGCCAAACCGTGCCGACCGGGCTGTTCGACACCGTCGTCGTCAACCACGTCGCCAACATCCTCACGCGGAACTCGCGGGCGGAACTGTTCGCCGCCGTGAACGCCCTCCTCGCCTCCGGCGGGGTGGCGTTC
>JANPKX010000576.1:0-5199 GCA_031426235.1 Alphaproteobacteria bacterium
CCCACGCGCCTGACAATGTGACGGCGGCGGACCAGCTGGCCGACGTGGCCATCGACCAGGCCTACATCGGCGCCTGCGTCGGCGCGAAGATCGACGACCTTCGGATGGCCGCCGAGGTCCTGGCCGGTCGCCGGGTCGCGCCGGGGGTGCGCCTTCTGGTGGCGCCGGCCTCGTCGCGGACCACGGAGGAGGCCGCGCGCGAGGGCGTGCTGGCGACCTTGCTGGCGGCCGGGGCCGTCCTGTTGCCCTCCGGCTGCGGCGCCTGCGCGGGCATGGGCGCGGGCCTGCTGGCGGCGGGCGAGGTCTGCATCTCTTCCACCAATCGCAACTTCAAGGGCCGCATGGGACACCCCGACGCGCAGGTCTATCTGGGCTCGCCCTACACGGTGGCCGCCGCCGCGGTGGCGGGGCGGATCGTCGATCCGCGCGACCTGCTCCAGGACCGGCGGGAGGCTGCCTGATGGACGCCGGCGTCGCCTCCGGCCGGGCCTTTGTGTTCGGCGACGACATCGACACCGACGTGCTGGCTCCCGGATCGCTCATGAAGCTGCCGCCGCAGGAACTGGCCAAACACTGCCTCACCGCCATCGATCCGGACTTCGCGCGCGACGTGCGGCCCGGGGACGTGCTGGTGGCCGGCGCCAACTTCGGCCTGGGCTCGTCCCGCGAACAGGCGGCGGTGTCGCTGAAACTTCTGGGCGTGAAGGCGGTGCTGGCGACCTCGTTCGCGCGCATCTTCTGGCGCAACGCCATCAACCTGGGTTTGCCGGCCCTGGTGTTTCCGCAGGCGGGCGAGGTGCGCGCGGGGGACCGCCTCAGCGTCGACGCCGCCGCTGGGCGGCTTGAAAACCTGACCCTAAACCGCAGCTACGCCATCCAGCCGCTGCCGCCGCACCTGCTGGCCATGATCGCAGACGGCGGCCTGATCGCGCACCTCAAACTGCGCCTGCGAGGCGCCGCCGCATGAGCCTGATCGAACGCCTCAAGTCCGGCCCCGCCGTGCTGGCGCCCGGCGCCTTCGACGCGCTATCGGCCCTGTTGATCGAGCAGGCGGGGTTCGAGGCCGTCTACGTCTCGGGCGCGTCGGTGGCCTACACCCAGCTCGGCCGGCCCGACATCGGGCTGGTCGGCTTCGACCAGCTGGCCGACGTGGTCAGCCGAATGCGCGAGCGGGTCAGCCTGCCGATCATCGTCGATGCCGACACCGGCTTCGGCAACGCCCTGAACGTTCAACGCACGGTGCGGCTGCTGGAGCGCTATGGCGCCTCGGCGATCCAGCTCGAGGATCAGGATGCGCCCAAGCGTTGCGGCCACCTGGCCGGCAAGCGGCTGATCTCCACCGAGGAAATGGTCGGCAAGGTGCGGGCCGCCTGCGATGCGCGCGACGCGTGCGCGATCATCGCGCGTACCGATGCTATCGCCGTCGAGGGGTTCGAGGCCGCGCTGGAGCGCGCCGGCGCCTATGTGGAAGCCGGAGCCGACATCGTCTTTGTCGAGGCGCCGCGTACGCTGGAAGAGATGGGCCGCGTGGTGCAGACCCTGGGCGGGCGCGCACCTCTGGTCGCCAACATGGTGGAAGGCGGACACACGCCGATTCTCAGCCTGGACGAGCTGGACCGGCTGGGCTTCCGGCTGGTGATCTCGCCCGGCGCCATGGTTCGCGCCATCATTCCGCACGTGGAGGCGTTTTTGGCCAGCCTGAAAGCGCATGGGGCCACCAAGCCGTTCGGCGACCGGATGACCGACCTGGCCGGGGTCAACGCGCGCATCGGCCTGGACGAGATGGTCGCTCTGGGCGCCGCCTACGATCCCAAGCCCAAGACGGCGGCCGAATAGCGCGCCGTGGCTCTCGACCCGAACCTCTACGACGAGTGGCCCTATCGGGATCGGCCCAAGATCGTCTGGCCGGGCGGCAAGCGCCTGGCCTTCTGGGTCGCGCCCAACATCGAGTTCTACGAATTCGATCCGCCCAAGAACCCCCAGCGTCCCGGCTGGCCGAAGCCGTCGCCCGACGTGGTCGGTTATTCCCAGCGCGACTGGGGCAACCGGGTCGGGCACTGGCGGCTGATGGAGCTGATGGACAAGTATGGCGTGCGGGGTTCGGTCTCGCTGTCCATCGGCCTGATCGACCACCACCCGGAGATCATCGAGGCCTGCGTGGCGCGGAACTGGGAATTCTTCAGCCACGGGATCTACAACACCCGTTACTCCTACGGCATGACCGAGGCGCAGGAGCGGGCAGTGCTGGAGGACGGCATCGCCACGGTCCAGCGCGCGACCGGCCAGCGCATCCGCGGCTATCTGGCGCCCGCCCTGACCCATACCGAGCGCACTCTCGACCTAATCGCCGAGTACGACTTCTGGTACACCTGCGACCTCTTCCAGGACGACCAGCCGCAGCCCGTGAAGACCAAGACCGGCAAGCTGATGTCGATGCCCTACTCGCTGGAGGTCAACGACGTCATCACCTATGGCGCGCTGGCCATGCCGCCCTGGCGCTATGCCGACGTGCTCAAGCGCCACTTCGACCAGTTGCTGGAGGAAGGGGCTGAGAGCGGCACGGTCATGTGCATTCCGCTGCACGCCTATCTGGTGAGCCAGCCGCACCGCATCCGCGCATTCGAGGACGCCCTGGCCTACATCACCGGCCACGACGAGGTGTGGGTGACCACGGCCGCCGACATCGCACAGCATTATCGCGAGCACTGCTGGGATCAGACCGTCGCCGACATCGCCCGGCGCGGCCTGGCGACCGGCGGCACAGGGTTCGCGCCATGAGCCTGCCAGAGGACTACCTTAGTTATCCCCACCGCGCCTACGGCATGGATCAGGACCGTTACGACTGGCGGCCGGTCGAGGCGCGGAAGCCGATCATCTGGCCCGGCGGCGAGGCCGTCGCGGCTATGATCGTCGTGCCGATCGAGCATCATACGCTGGAGCCAGTCGGAAAGCCGCTCAAGCACCCGGGCGCCATGCAGACGCCCTATCCGGACCTGCGGCACTATACGACGCGAGACTATGGCAACCGGGTCGGCGTCTATCGCATCCTGGCGGCGCTGAAGGCTGTGGGCGCAAAGGCGACGTTTCCGATCAATGCGCGACAACTGGAACGCCGGCCGCATCTGGTCGAGGCGATCCTGGCGGACGGCCACGAGATCGCCGCTCATGGCCTTTCCACCGATCATATCCACTGGGGCGGTCTGGACCGCGAGACCGAGGCCGGTTGGGTGGCCGAGGTTCGCCGTAGGTTCGACGCGGCAGGCCTGAAGCCGCGCGCCTGGATGAGCCCCGCCCGCCAGCAATCGTTCGCGACCCTCGACCTGATCGCGGCACAAGGCTTCGACATCTGCCTGGACTGGGAGATCGACGAGGTCCCGGTGGCCATGCGCACCGACGCCGGTTCGCTTACCGCCTTGCCCCTGTCGAACGAACTGGACGACCGCACACTGATGATCGACCGTCGCCAAACCGAGGACGAGTGGGCCGACCAGGTGCTGGAGGCGGCGCGTTACCTCGTCGGCGGCGCTGAGCGATCCGGGAGCCGCATGCTTGGCTTCACGCTGACGCCATATGTGTCTGGCCAACCTTTCCGCACGGCGCCGCTGCGGCGGCTCCTGGCGGGGCTGACCACGCCGGGCGTCTGGACCGCGACGGCTAGCGAGATCGCTAACGCTGCGGTCTGAGAAAACACGTCATCCCGCGGCTCGTCCGGGGGACCTGTCCATCCGCTCGCGCACGCCTGGACATGGGTTCCGCGGACCAGCCGCGGAATGTCGGCGGAGGGGCGTCTAACGCCCCGCCTTGGCGGCCAGCGCCTCAACCCGCCCCGCCGACGCGGCTACGGTGATTCCGGTTCGCGCCAGGTCGAGGTAGCGGGCGCGCTCTGCGTCGGTCACCTGTCCCGGGCACTTCGCGAAGGCGCCGCTCAGCTGGCCATCGACCAGATAGTAGCCCGACCAGGGATGCTCCAGCGCCGCACTCCGCCGCCAGAGCGCCTGGGTGCGGCAGATGTCCTTGGGCACCCCAGGCTCATCCAGGGACAGGATGAAGCCGAGCACGAAGATCGCCTGGCGATAGCCGGTCGCGGCGGACTGCTCCAGCAGTGGGACGGCCTCGGCATAGCGTTTCTGGTAATGGATCACCCGGCCCAGGTGGTAGGCGGTCCGCGCGTGGTCCGGCGCGGCCTCGTGCGCCAGCCGGCAGGCGGTCTCGGCCGGCTTCAGGTCCACGTCGGCGGTTTCGACGCCAAGCGTGACGCGATCCGGGTCGCTGGGGTGCGAGGCCAGGGTATCGCACCGCGCGATTAGGCCTTGCGCGGACAGGCCGGTCGCCGCGGCGAGCATCACTCCGATCATTGTCTTGGCTCCAGGGATAGAGGCGCCGCCTCAGCGGCTCATCGGCAGGCCGTCGAGGACCTCGTTCATCTCCACATAGTTCCCGTCCGGATCGTAGAAGGCCGAGAACATCACGTTGATCACGCCCTTGCCGTCATAGGACGGATAGCTGGTCGGGTGCGGCGCCTCGTCGACCTTGACGCCCATGGCCTTGGCCTTGTCGAACTTGGCTTGCAGGTCCTTGGTGTTGAACACCAGCACGATGTCGCCGGGCGAAAGGTCGCCGGTCTTCGCCGGGCGAGGTGCGCGCACCGGCTTGGTGTATTGCATCAGCCCGATCTGGCCGACGTAGTCGTCGTTGGCGCGAAGGAACACCAAGTGGAGGGAGCGTTCGGCGCTGGCGTCGTCCTTGGCGGTGCGCGGTGTCCGGATGACGTTGTCGTAGGTCACCTTCATGCCCAGCGCATCGCGGTAGAACTTCAGCGACGCCGCCATGTCCTTGACCACCAGGGTGGTGCGGCGCAGGTCCAGGGGCAGGCGATCGGCCTCCGGCACGGGCTTGGCCGCGACCGGGGCCGCGACCGTGAGCACCAACAAGGCGCCCAGCAGGGCTAGTGTGTTTCGAGCCATTCGATCACCTCCGAAACCGACACGACGTCGGCATACTTGAGCTGCAGGTCTGTCAGGTTGGCGTAGTGGTAGCTCTCGTGCTTGTCGGCCACGCACTCCTCGGCGACGATGGTGCGATAGCCATGGCTCAGCGCGTCCACCGCCGTGGCGCGGACGCAGCCCGACGTCGAGCCCCCGGTCACCAGCACCGTGTCCACCTTGTGCCAGACCAGGTAGCTGGCCAGCGGGGTCTCGA
>JANPKX010000577.1:0-4271 GCA_031426235.1 Alphaproteobacteria bacterium
GGCGCCGGTGAAGACGATGGCCGAGGCCGAGGCCGTCCTGAAGGCCGCCAATATCAGTTTCGAGTGGGCGAGGATCGATGCGCAGGTCGCGGCGCTGGGACCGGACCTGACCTTGGCCCTCGCCAAGCTGCCGCCGAAGGAGGTCTTCGTGATCCCCGACGCCGGCGGCGGCTATGTGATCGGCGTCATCCTCGGCCAGAAGTAGCCGCGGCCAGCGCTTGACGGCTGAGCCGGCCAACGCATCCTGTAGGTCCAGACTTCTGGGGAACGCACCATGCGCAATGTGATTCTGCTCGCGACCGCGGCCGCCGTCTTCCTCGTCGCGGGATGCAACACGGTGGCCGGCGTGGGTCGGGACGCGACCTCGGTTGGGAAGACCATGACCAAGGCCGCCAAGAAATAGGGGGCTCCGGGCCTTCTCGGGCCATCATGAAAGGCCCATATGGCCGTCATGGCAGAAATTCATCATCCCCTGTGGCGGTCAATCGGCCGCGGCCTGGCGCATCGGTGCCCGCACTGCGGCAAGGGCGCGCTGTTCGGCCGCTATCTGAAGGTGCGGCCCGCCTGCGAGGCCTGTGGCCACGAACTGGCGATCTATCCGGCCGATGACGGCCCGGCCTACCTGACCATCCTGCTGGTCGGCCACCTCGTCATCGCCCCGATGCTGATCTTCCCGGTAGTCTGGGACAGCGATCCGCGGATCGTGCTGCCGATTGGCCTGGTTGCGCTGACGACCATCACGCTTGCGGCCCTTCCGCGCCTCAAGGGCGGCTGGTTGGGGCTGATGTACGCGCTTCAGGTCACCAGCCGCCAGTCCGCCCTGCATACAGCCGACGCAGCGGACTGACCCTGCCGCTGCGGCTGGCCCCTGTGAACGGGAGCATTCCGGTGCTCGCGCGGCGGATATAGCCAGGCAGACCGTGGCGTCGAAGCCGCTTAGCCCATAGCATCACCCCGATCGCGTTCGGGAGGATACATGACGGCGACGGAAACGGGGGCCGAGGGCCAGGCGCCGCCCGGCGCGATTGCGCCCGGCCTGACCGCGGGCCAGCGGTTCAGGGCCATCCTGGGCGGCTCGGCCGGCAATCTGGTCGAATGGTATGACTGGTTCGTCTATTCCGCCTTCGCGGTTTACTTCTCGCAGCATTTCTTCCCCAGCGGCGACGACCTGGCCGCCCTGCTGAAGACCATGGCGGTCTTCGCGGTGGGCTTCTTCGCCAGGCCCCTGGGCGCCTGGCTGATGGGGCTGTACGCCGATCGCGCGGGCCGCAAAACCGCACTGACCGCCGCGGTGACCCTCATGTGCGGCGGCTCGCTGATCATCGCGGTCCTGCCCAGCTATGAGACCATCGGAGTCGCCGCGCCGATCCTTCTGGTGGTCGCGCGCATCCTGCAAGGCCTGTCGGTGGGCGGCGAGTACGGCGCCAGCGCCACCTACCTCTCCGAGATGGCCGGCAAGAAGCGGCGGGGTTTCTGGTCGAGCTTCCAGTTCGTGACCATGGTGATGGGCCAGCTCATCGCGCTTGGCCTGCTGGCGCTGCTGCAGACCACCATGGCCAAGCCCGATCTCGACGAATGGGGCTGGCGCATCCCGTTCTTCATCGGCGCGGCGATGGCGGTGGTGGTGTTCTGGATCCGCAGCCGGATGGACGAGAGCCAGTCTTACGAGAACGCCAAGGCGTCCGGCGCCCCGCGCGCCAAGACCATGATGCTGTTCACGGCCTATCCGAAGCAGACGCTGACCATCTTCGGCTTCACCGCCGGGGGTTCGCTCGCCTTCTACGCCTTCACCACCTACATGCCGAAGTTCCTGACCGGGACCTCAGGCTTCGCCGCGCCCACGGCGACGGCGATCACGGCCGGCGCCCTGGTGGTGTACCTGTTCGCCCTGCCCTTCTTCGGCTGGGTCAGCGACCACCTCGGGCGGAAGGCTACACTGTTCGTCGCGTTCGGCGGGGGTGCGCTGGCCAGCTACCCCGCGCTGTCGGCGATCGCCGGGACCTCGAACCCCTGGGTGGCGTTCAGCCTGGTCTCGATGCTGGTGATCCTGCTGTCCGGCTACAACGCCGTCAGCGCGGTGGTGAAGGCTGAGCTGTTCCCGGCCCACGTGCGCGCGCTGGGCGTCGCCCTGCCCTATGGCATGGGCACCGCCATCTTCGGCGGCACCGCCGAGCCGATCGCGCTGGCCTTCAAGAGCTCGGGCGCCGAGAGCGGTTTCTATGTCTATGTCGCGCTCGGCCTGGCGGTCTCGTTCCTGATGGCTTTCATGTTGCCTGATACGCGCAAACACAGCCTGATCCTCGAGGACTGATCCGCCGTGAACCTGCCCAACATCGCGGCGCTGGTCCTCTTTGTCCTGGCCTGGGTGTTCTATCATCCGCTGCTGATGGCCGTCGGCAAGCGCCGGGGCGGCATCGTCAACACGGACCTGACGGTGATCCGTTCGGCCTGGATGACCACCTTCACCGGGCGGGAGGTGCGGCTGATGGACAGCCAGCTGCTGGGGCACGCGCTGAACTCGGCCTCATTCTTCGCCTCGTCGAACCTGCTGCTGATCGCGGCCGCGGCGGGGGCGATGTTCGGGGGCGAAACGACGTTCCAGTCGCTCTCGGCGCTCAAGGTGGTGCAGACCTCATCGCGGCTGCTTTTCGAGCTGCAACTGGCCCTGGTGCTCGCCGCCCTGGCCCGGGGCCTGCTCGACTTCATCTGGTCAATCCGCCAGATCAACTACTGCCTGGCCGCGATGGGCGCGGTGCCCGAACCCCTGCCCGAGGCGCGACGCGCCGAGTACGGCCGGGTCCTCGCGCGGATCATGAACCCGGCGCTGGGATCGTTCAGCGCGGGCGTGCGCGGCTACTACTTCGCCCTGGCCGCCGCGGCCTGGCTGTTCGGGCCCTGGGCGTTCATGGCCGCCACCGTGGGCGCGGTGACCCTGCTGATCTGGCGCCAGCGCAGTTCCCCCGCCGCCCGGGCGATACACGACTTCCGCCGGCTGCTGGAGGATGAGCCGGCCTGACGGCGGGCGGCCTCAGTCAAACCCCCAGCTCGGTCCGCAGCTTCCGGGTCAGCTTGGCCGCCGTCAGGCCGTGCGCCGCCGCGAGCCAGCCCCCGGTATCCCCAGGGTCCAGATCATCAAGGTCCACGACCACCCAGTGCCCCTTTGCGAAGTAGGGGGCCTGACGCCCAGGGCCGTCGCTGGTCAGGACCTCGAAGCCGATCGGCGAGACCTTGAAGGCCAGCCCGTTCTCGAACCCGCAGACCGCGAACACCTTGCCGCCCACCTTGTAGACGTCGGACCCGCCCCACTGGACCACCTTGGTGGCCGCCGGCAGGGCCAAGGCCACCGCCTCGATGGTCTCGCGGGTCATCACGCCGCCGCCGCCCTCAGGCCGTGACGCCGACGCCGATCGGGCAGGTCACGCCGGTACCGCCGATCCCGCAGTAGCCGTGCGGGTTCTTGGCCAGGTACTGCTGGTGATAGTCTTCCGCGAAATAGAACGGTGCGGCCGGGGCGACCTCGGAGGTGATGGCGCCGTAGCCCTGCTTCGACAGCTCGGCCTGGAAGGCGGTCTTCGAGGCTTGCGCGGCGGCGAGTTGAGCGTCGCTGGTGGTGAACACGCCCGAGCGGTACTGGGTGCCCACGTCGTTGCCCTGGCGCATGCCCTGGGTCGGATCGTGATTCTCCCAGAACACCTTCAACAGGTCTTCGAAGCGCACGATCTCGGGATCGAAGACCACCAGCACCGACTCGGTGTGGCCCGTGCGGCCTGAACACGCCTCCTCATAGGTCGGGTTGGGCGTGACGCCCTGCTGGTAGCCCACGGCCGTCACGACGACACCGGGGACCTGCCAGAAGATCCGCTCCACGCCCCAGAAGCAGCCCATGGCGAAATAGGCGCTCTCCAACCCCTCCGCATAGGGGCCCTTCAGCGACTGGCCGTTGACGAAATGGCGCTGGGCGGTGGGGATCGGGTTCGGCCGGCCCGGCAGGGCGGTAGCGGCGGTCGGCAGGTCTAGCGGCTTCTTGAAGAACATCGTGCGCCTCCGGCGGTGCGGTTGGACCCGTAGATAGGATGACGAACGCCGTTTTGCATCTTGCAACCCATGCGAAACGCGCGCGAGCATCACGGTCAGGATAACGCACGGAAACGCTCGGGAGGAACACGATGCGGTTCATCAGGTTCATGGCGGCTGCAAGCGTCGTCGGCGCCCTGGGCGCCGGTATGATCAGTGTGGGGACCGCCATAGCGGCGGGCGGCGGCGGCGGCGGG
>JANPKX010000578.1:0-2690 GCA_031426235.1 Alphaproteobacteria bacterium
CCCAGACGATGACGTGGCCGCCGTCGCCGCTATCGAGTGCGTCGGCCTTCAGCTCCGCCCCCGCCTCGACCGTAGTGGTCCGGGCGTTGGGGTGCGGGCCTGCGCCATAGGCGTCGCCGCCGACCCGGATCGCGCCGCCGCCGGAGCGCCCGCTGGCGTCGATGCGGGCCTCGGCGCCCAGAGCGACGCTGTCACCCGCGATGCGCACATCGCCGCCCACGGCAGATCCGCTGCTGACGTCGATGCGACCGTCATGGCGCACCGCTGCGTCTCCGCCATCCAGGACCACGACTCCACCGTCCTGGCTGAGGCCCCGCGCGCGGACAAGGCCGTCGTTGCGCACCACAGAGTCCAGCAGCCTGTCCTTGCCCCGTGCGGTCAGCACTACGCGACCACCGTCGGCCTGGATGAGGCCGCTGTTGCGGACCTGGGCGTCGATGCCGGCCTGATCGACGCGGACACTGAAGAGGCCGGCTGCATCGAGCGTGACCGCGAAACTTCCGCCTGCGGCAAGGGTCGCTGCGCCGTTGTCGGCGACGATCTCGCCGGCATTGCTGACCCGGCCGGCAGCCAGGACGATGGAGCCGCCCTCAGCTGTGAGCGAGCCCTGGTTGACCACCTGACCGCCGGCGCCAGTGATCCGCAACGCGCCGGCCGCGAAGTCGGCGTCGCTGACCGCGCCTGTCGAGGCCACCAGGCCGCCGACGTTGACCCGGGCGCTGCTGGTGAAGAGCAGGCCGTTGGGGTTCAGCAGGAAGACCTGACCGTTGGCGCGCAGGGCGCCCTGGATCACCGACGGATCGGCGCCGACCACCCGGTTGAGCGCGATCGCGCTGGCGCCTGGCTGGTTGAAGACGACGGTGGCGCCGGGACCCACGTTGAAGCTGTTCCAGTTGATCGCGGTGCGGGCGGAGGTCTGGGTGACGGTCAGCGTCTGGGCGGCGGCGCTGATCTGCGCCGCGCCCGAGACCACATCGCCGCCGGATGGCAGGGCCTGCGCGGCCGCCGGCGCCTGGCCCAGCAGCATGACCAGGGCCGCAGCCCCGCCGAACGGCCCCACGCAGCTGGCCAACAGAGCTGTGCGCCCGGAACGGGAGGTGGGGGTCGCCATCAGAACGCCGCCGCCGCTTCGACCCAGACCCGCTCGCGGGGGCCGGCGATCACATCCTCGGACGTCGCGACTCGCGCCGCGTAGACGGCCTTCAGCACGTAGCGGCCTGGGCGCACCACTGAGATATAGGCCCCGGCGCCGGCAAGTTGGCCGTTGCGGGGACCGTTGTAGCCCGCCCAGTCGCGTTGGTTGAAGGTCGACCAGCCGTGATCGTAAAACGGCGCCAGCACGATCTGATGACCGAAACTCCAGCCGGGGGGCAGCGTCCAGCGGCTTTCGATCGTAACGAGGGTGGCCGTATCGGCCGCCACGGCGCCTGTGTCGTAGGACCGTACGCCGGCGGGACCGCTGAGGGCGAACTTCTCCGAAGAGTCCAGGTTGGTGAGCGCATATTGGCCGCTGAGGCTGGCGAAAGCTGTCCAGCCTGCAGCCAGGGCCTCCTCGCGCCGCAACGCATAGCCGACTTTGCCAAAGGCGCCGGCGGTCCGCGCAGTGGCGTTGTCGAACGCGCGGCTTGGGGCGTCGCGCAAGCGCAGTTGCCCGCCGGTCAGCACAAGGCGGTACTGGGTCGAGGCGGTGTTGAGCCAGTTGTCGAGGCGCGCGCCCGACAAGGTCGCGATGCCCTCGACCGCGTCGATCTTGGCGTGGAGATCGAGGATGCCGATATCGTTGCCGATCCGCTTGGCGACAATATCGGCTCGCAGGTCAGTGGTGTCGGTGAAGGTGCGGACCAGGGGGTGAGTGGCGTAGAGCCCGGCGGAGTCGGAGACGCCAGTCGCATCAAGCACCGAGAACTCACGGCCCAGGGCATAGCGGAGGTGGCCGGCCGTGGCGCCGATGCGCGTTCCGAAGCTGCCTGCCGGCGCGCTGGCGTCGAGGGCGAAACTGACGAATCCCTTGCCAGAATAGGCGCCGTTCAACGAAATCTGATCTCCCCGGCCCAGCAGGCTCGACCCACTGACAGCCAGCGCAGCGCGCGCGCGGCCCGTGAACGCGAGCCCGCCGTTATCGACGCTGGCGGTCCCCTTCAGGCGCGGCGCGGCGGTCACGTCGGCGAGCAGCGAGGTCGAGCCCGGCTCGACGCCGGGGGCCAGTTCGTAGGTGGCCTGCACGCCTGGGATCTCGGAGACCAGCAGGCCGGCGCGTTCTACGGCGCGGCGACGGACCGGACCTGCGCCGCGACAGCCCTCCGCCCGACCGCACAGGCTGGCCGAAAGCTGTCGATGGATCATCGCGTCCGGGACCCAGCTGGTGTTGCCGCGCACGGTGATCTCGCTGAAGCGCCCCTCAATGACGGTGATCCTGAGGGTGCGTTGCGTCAGGCGTTGGGCCGCCACGTAGGCGGTCGCAACCATGAACCCGCGCTTGCGATAGTGTTCCGTCACCGCGTCGGCCATCTGGCTCATCTGCGCGACGGAGAGGTCCCGCCCGAGCCAACCCACCAGCGTGCCGCGAAGTTCCTCATCGGGAAGGCTGGCGTTGCCTGAGAATTCCACCACGTCAACGCGCGTGCTGGATGCCTGTCCTGCCGTGACGGGCGGCCCAGGGTCCTGGCTTCGGGCCGGCGCGGCCGATGCGC
>JANPKX010000579.1:0-5342 GCA_031426235.1 Alphaproteobacteria bacterium
GCGTTCGACGCCCAGCTGGCGCCGAGCTTCGACGGGCGAGCCTCCGCCATCGCCTATGCCGCCTTTCGACAGTGGCGGTCGCTGGGCCTGGCCGATGCTCTGGAGCCGCGCGCCCAACGGATCGAGCAGATCCTGGTGACCGACGGCAGGGCGCCTGGCGCCGCCTCGGGCGGCCAGAGCCCCTTCTTTCTGAGGTTCGATTCCGCCGAGATCGCCGACCGCTCCGAGGGTGAACCCCTCGGCTATCTGCTCGAGAATCGCCACATCCGCGCGGCCCTGGCCGGCGCGATCGAGGCTGAGGGGATTACCGTGCTCGCGCCCGCGCGCGTCACCTCTGCGAACTTCGAGGGCCGCGTCGCCACCGTAACCCTGGACGATGGCCGCGTGTTGAGCGCGCCGGTGGTCGTCGGCGCCGAGGGCCGGGGCTCGGTGATCCGGACGCAGGCCAAGATCGGCGCGATCGGCTGGGACTATCCCCAGACCGGCGTGGTCGCGACCGTTCGGCTGGAACATCCTCACGGCGGCGTCGCCCACGAATACTTCCTGCCCGGCGGCCCCTTCGCCATCCTGCCCCTGACCGAAGGCCGCGCCAGCCTCGTGTGGACCGAGAGCAGCGCGCGGGGCGCCGCCTTGAAGAGCGCGCGGCCTGAGGTCTTTCAGGCGCATCTTGAGCGTCGGTTCGGCGAGTTCCTGGGCGCGATCACCATCGAAGGCCCCGTGTTCACCTATCCGCTATCGCTGCAGCTGGCCGAGCGGTTTACCGCCCCGCGTGTGGCCCTGCTGGGGGATGCGGCCCACGGCGTCCACCCGATCGCTGGCCAGGGTCTCAATCTGGGGCTGAAGGGCGCGGCGGCCCTGGCCCAGGTGCTGGTCGAGGCGTTGCGACTGGGCGAGGATCTCGGCTCGGAGGTGGTGCTGGAGCGCTATGCCGCCTGGCGTCGCTTTGACACGGTCACCCTATCGGCCGGGATGGACCTGTTCGTCCGCCTGTTCTCCAACGACAACCCGCTGCTGCGGCTGGCGCGTGGCGTTGGCATGGCCGCCGTCAACCGCATGGCCCCGGCCCGCACCTTCTTCATGCAGCAGGCCGGCGGTGCGGTGGGGGACTTGCCGAGGTTGCTGAGAGGCGAGGCGCTGTAGCTCAGCAGTTCCTCCCCCAACGGGAGATCAACCGCGCGTCATTCCCCTTCGCCCAGGTCCCGCGCCTCTTCCGGCAGCATGATCGGTACGCCGTCGCGGATCGGATAGGCCAGCCGGGCTTTGGGGCTGATCAGCTCGGCTTTTTCGCGGTCGTAGGTCAGCGGACCCTGGGTCAGCGGACACACCAGGACTTCCAGCAGGCGCGGATCGACATCTTGGCTCATGGCGCCCGGTCTACTGGAGTTGGGTCGGCTCGTCATCCGGATCGCTGGCGTCGATCTCCAGCAAGGTGGTCAGGACGTCGAAACGGCTGGCCAGGTCGGGCGCCTCCAGGAAGGCCTGTTTTTCGGCGGGCTCGAACGGCAGGCCCATGCAGAGGCTGTTCACCAACGACTCCAGGGGCGCCTCGTTGGCGGTTTCCCAATCGATATCCAGCTCGCGGTGATTCAGATAGCGCTTCAAGGCCGCGGCGAAACGGGCGCGAGCGGCGGATGTGGCCTCTTCCTCTTCATCCCGCGCCAGGTCTTCACCAAACCGGTTGTAGCGGGCGCGAAGTTGTCGATAGGGCAGGCGAAGGTCCAATTCCTCTCCGGCCTCGAACCGGCATACCCCGGTGAGGGTGATCAGATAGCGGCCGTCTGAGGTCTCGTTGTAGCTGGTGATCCGACCCACGCAGCCCACATCGGCCAGTTTCGGATGCGCCTTGTCGCCGCCTGAGCGGGTCTGGATCATGCCGATCACCCGGTCGCCGGCCATCGCGTCATCGATCATGTTGAGGTAACGCGGCTCGAAGATCTGCAGGGGTAGCTCGCCGCCGGGCAGCAGCAGCGCGCCGTCCAGCGGGAACACCGGGATCAGTTGCGGCAGATCGGCCACCTGTCGATATGGCGCCATGGCGGGTCTCACGAGAACAGGATGGCGGAAAGTTTGCGGCGGCCCTGTTTGGCCGCGTCGGACATGGCTCCGGCCGCCTCGAACACGGTCAGAAGCTGCTTGCGCGCCGCCTCGTCGTTCCAGGCGCGGTCGCGGCGGATCGCCTCGATCAACTCATCCACAGCCGCGTTGAAATGACCTGAGGCGGCCAGGGCCTTGGCCAGCTCGATGCGCGCTTCATGATCGTCGGGGTCGGCAGCGAGCCGGGTCTCGAACGCGGCCGTCTCGGACGGTGCGGCTTCCGCCAGCGCAAGGGCGGCGCGCACCGCGTCGATGTCCGCATCCTTGGCGTCGGGCGGCGCCAGGGCCAGCACCTCGGCGGCCCGCTCAAGATCGCCGGCCTGCTGGTAGAGCCGCGCCATGCCGCCGATGGCTTTCACATGGCCGGGGTCCATCTGCAGGATCTGGGCATAGGCCTGGGCTGCGCCGCCCATGTCGCCCAGCGCCAGGGACTCCTTGGCCATCTCCAGCAGTTCGTCGGCGGGTGAGGGGCCGCCCTTGCCCAGCTTGGCCACCTTGTCGACGAAGGCCTTCACCTGGCTGTCCGGAAGGGCGCCCATGAAACCGTCCACCGGCCGGCCGTCCACGAAGGCGAATACCGCCGGGATGGACTGCACCCGCAGCTGGCCCGCGTAGGCGGGGTTCGCGTCGATATCGACCTTGACCAGCCGCACCTTGCCCTTCCCGGCGCCGACGGCCTTTTCCAGCGCCGGTCCCAACTGACGGCACGGGCCGCACCACGTGGCCCAGAAGTCAACGATTACCGGCGTGGTCTTCGACGCCTCCACCACGTCGGCCATGAAACTGGCGTCCGTCGCATCCTTGATCAGGTCGGCGAGGTTGGCGGCTGGCTGGCCTTGGGTTTCCCCGATCAGGGTCATGACCTGATTATCCCTTGTCTCATGACGTTCAACGTCTTGCCGCCAAGATGGTCGCAAGGCCTCCCCGTTACCAGTCCGCCACGGCCATCGCGACGAAATCCACCACAAGCGGCGTCACTTTCAAGGCCTCCAGGAATTTTCGGAAGCCAGCCTGGCTAATCCCCGTGGTTGCCGTGTTGGTCAACGGGTGGAAGTTCACGACCGGCGCTTCCGCCAGGGTCCGGTCCAGCACGAAGCGCACCCGATGCTCCTGATCGTTGATCAGGCCAAATGCGGTCACCGACCCCGGGCTGACCCCGAGCGTGGCTGCCATCAGCTCCGCCTTGCCGAACGAAAGCCGCGCCGAGCCGATCACCCCATGCAGCCGCTTCAGGTCGATCGCCGCGTGCGCCTCGGCCGAAACGAGCCAGAGCTGGTCCTTCGCGTCCTTGAGGACCAGGTTCTTGGTGTGCGCGCCGGGCAGGGCGGCCTTGATGTCCTCGCCCTCATCCACGGTGAAGACGGCGGGGTGGTCGTGGGTGCGGTGGGCGATGCCCAGGTCGTCCAAGAAGCCGAGGAGGTCGGAACGGGTCTGCATGTCTGCGCGCCTTGGTAGCATCGTTCTGTGGCGATTCCCCAGAGGGGCGACTCTGCTAGCGCTTGCTTGGGCGAGAGGTTAACAGGACCTCAAGACAGACTGCGGCGGGCAGTCTGTGCAAATGGGGTATTCTCATGTTTCGTAGATTAATGGCGACGGCGGTCGCGGTTGGCGCGCTCTCGGTGGCCGGCACCGCTGGCGCCGTAACGGTGAACGTGATTGGATTCGAGGCCGGCAATCTCGCCGGCCCGCTGCAGTTCGGCAGCGAGTACATCTACGATTTCGACACGGCGATCGATTCGCGCTTCTCGTTCTCGCCCAGCACGGCGACGAACTATGTCAGCCCGGCAGTGCTGGACCTGAACGGCTACGGTACGCTCATCTCGGGCGTCAGCGCGCCTCCCCCCATCCCCTACGCCAGCGATGGGGGCAACTATCACTACGAGGACACCGACTACTACACGATCCTCGGCGGCGGCAGCGCTACGCTGACGGCCCTCGGTTCGAACTTCCTGACCGGGTTCAGCTTCTATTTCGGCTCGCCGGACGAATACAACGACGTGACCTTCACCTTCACCGGGGCTGGCGGCAGCGTCACCCTCTCGGGCGAGGACATCTGGACCGACGAAGTCCTCAACCTCACCGGCAACCAAGGCGACGGGCGCCGCGTTTACTACAACTTCGGCGGCGACGCGGTGAAGTCGATCACCTTTGCCTCCAGCGGTAACTCCTTCGAGATCGACGGCCTCGCGGCCAACGTCGGCGCGGTCCCCGAGCCCGGCACCTGGGCCCTGATGATCGGCGGCTTCGGCGGCGCTGGCGCCATGCTCCGTCGGCGGCGCGCCCTGACCGCCTGATCGGCGCTCACGGCTGAAATTGAGACCCCGGTCGCTCGCGCGGCCGGGGTTTTTCGTGCGCGCTTGCTGGACGCGGCGGCGCGCCTCCGCCTATGGCTCAGGACTGTCCGTTGACCTGGAGGTTCCCTTGAGCGCGCCCCGCATGGAACTGGAGTGCTTCCCTACCGTCTCGCCGGGCGTGATGCCGCCGGAGATCGTACCCGGCCGGCCCCAGCGCGCCTGGATGGACCACTTCAACGCCCGCCATCCCTATCGCTGTCTGCCCCTGACCATGGCCAACTGCTCGGGCTGGGAAATTCTCTGCCCCATGGCCTTCACCGCCGAGTGGAACGGCGGGCCGATGCAGGAGGACATCAAGCTCAAGACCGACTATCCGCACCCACACTTCCACCACTTCGCCACCAGCCACTTCAGCCAGGGCGTGATGACCCTGCACCCGGGCTATCTGTTCCGCACCCCGCCCGGGTGGTCGCTGATCGCCATGGGCCCGCCCAACCAGCCCAAGGACGGCATTCAGGCGCTGTCGGGGGTGGTCGAGTGCGACTGGCTGCCCTTTCCCTTCACCATGAACTGGCTGTTCACGCGCCCCGGCAAGGTGCGGTTCGAAAAGGGCGAGGCCTTCTGCTTCATCACCCTGGTGCAGGACAAGCCGCTCCACGACATCCAGCCGGTGATCCGCCGCCTCGAGAGCGACCCCGAGCTCACCCACCAATACACCGTCTGGGAAAAGCACCGCGCCGACTTCAACCAGCGCATTTTCCGCGGCGATCCGGAAGCGACGAAGGCGGCCTGGCAGCGGTTCTATTTCAAGGGCGAGTACCCCGAGGAACTGAACACGCCGGCTCCTGAGGGCCATGTGAACAAGCGCCGGCTGAAGACCCCCAAACGCGGCTGACAGGGCCGCTTGCCAACCGTCGGACGCTCTGCCATATAGCCGCCTCTCGCATTTGGGGG
>JANPKX010000580.1:0-1860 GCA_031426235.1 Alphaproteobacteria bacterium
CTGGCGGCGGCGGAGGCGGCTGGCGTGACCAACGGCAACGCGTTCCTCGACGCCGTGGTGCGCGGCTACGAGGCGATGATCCGGGTCGGTCGCGCGGCCGGCGCTGGGCACTATCGGTACTTTCACGCCACAGGAACCTGCGGGCCTTTTGGGGCGGCGGCGGCGGCGGCCTCGATTCTCGGGCTCAACACGACCGAAACCGCCTGGGCCTTGGGCAACGCCGGACAGCAGGCCGCCGGCCTCTGGCAGGTGCGGCACGAGCCGGTTTTCACCAAGGCCCTGCACGACGGCCGCGCGGCCGCCAACGGCGTCGCGGCCGCGTTTCTGGCGCGCGCGGGCTATGCGGGGCCGCTGCGGCACTTCGAAGGACCACAGGGGTTCTTCATGGCGCTCTGCGATGGTGCTGATCCGGAGGCGGTGGTCGCCTTTCCCCACGCGGACTGGGCCATCCACGATGTGAGCTTCAAGCCGCACGCCGCGTGCCGCCACGCGCACCCCGCGATCGACGCGATCCTGACGCTGCGGGCGCAGGCCGGCGGGCGCGGCCTGGTACGGCTGGAGATCGCCAGCTACCGCGACGCCTTGAACTTCTGCGATCGTCCGGCGCCGACCACGCCGGGCGAGGCCAAGTTCTCGTTGCAACACGCCGCCGCCGCCGCCTGGGCCCATGGTGACGCCGATCTTTCCCGCTTTACGCTGCAGGCCATTGCCGAGCCGGGCTTGAGCGCCCTGCGCGGCCGCGTGACGTTGAGGGAAGATCCCGTAATCACCGCCCGCTATCCGGCGCACTTCGGGGCTGTGGCCATCGCCGTGCTCGACGACGGCGCGACCCTGAGCGCCGAGGCGCCAGACGCGCTGGGCGATCCTGAGCGACCGATCAACGACGCCGGCCTGGAGGCCAAGGCGCGTGGTCTGATGGCCTGGGGTGGCCTGTCGTCGACGGACGCCAACCGCTTGGTCTGCGCCTGCCTTGGCCTGGGCGAGGCGCGCGACGTCCGCGACCTCTCGTCGGCCCTGCCGGGGGATGAGGCATGAACGCCGCCGAGGTTCTGGTCGACCACGCCCTCACCCTTCCCTGGTCCCGCATGCCCGAGCCGGCGCGGCGCGCGGCGGCAACCTTTCTGCATGACACGCTCTGCGTCGGCGTGGCGGGCGCCCGCGCGGCGCATGCCGACGACATTCTGGCGGCGGTCCGAGGCTGGGGCGAGGGCGGCGACGGACGGGTGCTGGGCCGGCCCGGCGTGCGGCTGCCGGCAGTCCAGGCTGCCTTCGTCAACGCTTTCCAGATTCATGGGCAGGAGTACGACTGCGTCCATGAACCTGCGGTGCTGCACCCGATGGCGACGCTGGTCGCCGCCGTCATGGCGGAGTGCGATCGCTCGGGTCCCTATACAGGCAAGGCCGTGCTGGCCGCGATCGTCGCGGGCGTGGATGTCTCCGTTACCCTGGGCGTCGCAGCGACCACGCCGTTGAAATTCTTCCGTCCCGCGACCTCGGGTCTGTTCGGCGCCCTGGCCGCCGTCGCCCGGCTCAAAGGCCTGACGCGCGAGGTGACGCTGGACGCCTTCGGCTACGGGTTGGCCTTCGCATCCGGAACCATGCAGGCGCACGCGGAGGGCAAGCCAGCCCTGCCTGTCCAGATCGCGAACGCCGCGCGGGCTGCGCTGATGGCGATCGACATCGCCGCAGCGGGCTTATCGGGGCCACGGGGGTCGATCGACGGACCGTTCGGGTACATGACCCTCTACGAGAGCGGCTTCGACCTGGAGCCGGCCCTCGCCGACCTGGGCAGGGTATTCCGCGTCACCGAAGTGAGCTGGAAGCCCTTCCCCACCGGCCGCGCGGGCCATGGCGGCGTCG
>JANPKX010000581.1:0-6013 GCA_031426235.1 Alphaproteobacteria bacterium
CGGGCTGCGCGCAGGCCCGAGCCGGCCCTAGAACTTCGCCGAGACCGTGCCGCCGAACGTGCGGGGATCGTTGAAGCTGCCGGTCACGCTGACCGAGGGCAGGACATAGCTGCCGCTGCGGGCGATCAACAGGTTCGTGTCGAGCAGATTGCGCACCCAGAAAGCCACCGTAAGCCTGGCGCCGGAGTCGGCCAGCTGGATGTTTCCGGCCGAGACACGCGCGTTGAAGATGGCGCCGATCTGGGACTTCAGCTGCGGCAGGTAGATTGTGGCGCCGCTGGCGTCCCGTGTACCGGTGCTGACGTCGCCGGGCGTGTTGTACTGTCCGTCGTTCCAGTTGCCGTCCAGGTGGAAGCGCAGCGTGATGTCGTTCATGACATCGCGGCTGTAGTCGATGGCCGCGGTGACCCGGTTCTTCGGCGTGAACAGCTGATGGTAGATCGTCGGCGAGTTCTGGGCGTAGCCGGTGACGACGCCGGCGGCGTTGATCTGCGGACGCGCCACGGGGTCGGTGAAGAGCGGCATCCTGACGTAGGCATAGGTGTAGCTGCCCGACAGGGTGAGGCCCTCCATAGGCGCCACGTTGAATTCCGTCTCGACGCCGGAGACCCTGCCCTTGCCCTTCATGTTGTAGGTGTCTTCGACCGTCCGCGTTGAACCGGCGACGACAATGAGCTGGCCCGTCTGGGGGTTTGTCGCGAACGTGTTGTAGTTGCCCGTGATGTTGTAATAGACGTTTTTGTAGTCGCCGGTATAGGCAGCCACATTGACCCGAAGTCGATTCTCGAAGAATTCGCTCTTTAATCCCGCCTCGAACATCTTGATGTCTTCAGGATCATATGAGGAATAGGTAATCGATCGACTGTTGAAACCGCCGGCACGGTAGCCCGTGCTGTATTTGCCGTAGATCGAGATATCGGGAGCCACGTCGAAGGCGAGGTTGATCATCGGGTTGACCCGCCGCCAGGTTTCCTTCTGCGGGATGATGCCCTGCACTCTGGTCAGCTGGCCCGTGGCGTCGGGCAGGAACGGCCGGGCGTTGTTGACGACGAGCAGCTTGCCGGTCTTGCGGTCCTCGTTCCAGCGCAGGCCGCCCGTCAGGTGGAGGCGGTCATCGAGGATGGGCGGAGTCCAGGTGATCTGGCCGTAGACGCCCAGACTGTCCGTCTTGGCCCGGCTGGCGCGGTCCACGCCGATGTTGGGGTATAGGCCGTCCACCAGCGTGGTCTGGCCAGGCTGGCCGTAGAAGTTGTTGTAGGTGTTGTTGCAGCTCGCCGGGGTTGCGACGCAGGCATTAGGGCCCAGGACCGAGTTCCCAAACGGGGTGTAGACGACCGGGGTGATGCCAGAGGCGACGCCGCTGGTGTCCCAGCGCAGGGTGTTGAAGGCTTGAGCCTGATCCTGCGTCGTCTCGTGGAAGTACAGACCGCCGACGATGAACCGCAAGCGATCAACCTCGCCGAAGGCCTGGACCTCCTGGCTGTACTGCTTTTGCTCGAATTCCGCGATTGAGAGGCGCTGGAAATTCTGTCCGGCGCCGAGGCTGTTCGTGACGGCGATGCCCGTCGTGCCCGGCTGGGAATACTGGTTCTGATAGAGGTCGCGGTAGGCGGAAATCGACTTCAGCTGCAGCCAGGGCAGGACGTCCCACTTCAGCGTCAAGGCATGGCCCCACTGGTCGCCAATGCTGGGCTGCAGGATCGCGCCGATGGGCGCAGTGTCGATCCGCTCCTTGGGGATCAGCGAGAGCGGCGAGATCGTGACGTTGTTAGCGGCCTTCAGCGTGTAGCCGAAGATCGTCGTGTCCTCGGTATGGCCGATGTCATAGGCGTAGTCGGCGGTGAAATTGTCCGTCGGAGTCCAGCGGACCTGGACCCGCAGACCGCGCCGAGCGGCCTCGTTCCAATCGCGCTGGCCAGCCATCGGGTTCTTAACCCAGCCGTCGTGCGCCTGGATCATACCGTCCAGCTTGACCGAGAAATCGTTGTACTCCGGCAAATTGAGGTGAAACTGGCTCTCGTAGCTGCCGTAGTTGCCGATGCCGCCCAGCATCTCGAGGCCGAACGCGCCGCCGGGCTTCTTGGTGGTGATATTCAGCGCGCCGCCTTCGGTGTTGCGGCCGAACAGGGTGCCTTGCGGACCTTTCAGCACCTCGATCGATTCCAGGTCGTAGAGGCCGGCGTCGAGACCTTGGGGCCGCCCAAGGTAGACGCCGTCCAGGTAGACGCCGATGCCGGAGTCGCCGGCGGGCTGGTTGGTATCGGACATGATCCCGACCCCCCGGATGTTCAGGATGATGCTGAACGGCCGGCTGGCGAATGGCGTGACTGTCAGCCCTGGCGCGGAACCATCGTTCAGGTCCGTGAGCGAGTAGACGTGGCGGTCTTCGATGGCCTGCGCCGTCACGACGGTGATTGAGATCGGGGTTTTCTGCGCATTGGTCGCGCGCCGTTCGGCCGTCACGATGACTTCGCTCAGCGCGCCCGAGGAGGGGGTGTCGGCCTCCGGGGCGGGGGCCGCGCCGGCCTTGGCTGAAGAGGCGCCGAACGCGACGCACAGGGCGGCGACGGCCGCCGTGCCGAGCGCCGTGGCGCGGTAGCTGCTTTGACTTTTCATGATGGACCCCTCCGGTTCGAGGCAGCGGTACAACGGCGCGGATTCGGTTCAGTCACGCTGGCGAGACGGATTGGTGATGGCTTCGCCACTTGTTGAACCTCGACTTGCGATCTGGAGACGGCGGCGCCCCTGATGGCGTACGGGACGGCGGGAATCGGCGTCGTCGTCATGGACCCGTCACCCGCTTGGCGGATGTTCGCGGCGCGCACGCCGCGCCCGGAGCCCGCTCTTGTCCGCCAGGCTGCAGACCCTGCTGAGCCGCGCCCATCCCGCCGTCTTCACCGCCGTGGCCGGGCTGGCGGGGTTCTGCGCCTATTTCTCGATGTACGCGTTCCGCAAGCCGTTCACGGCCGTCACCTTCGACGCCGTGCCGGGCTGGAGCTTCGCGCTCGACTACAAGATCGCCCTGGTGATGGCCCAGGTCGTGGGTTACGCCCTGTCGAAGGTCGTCGGCATCAAGGTGGTCTCAGAACTTCCCGCGGGGCGGCGCGGCGCGGCCATCCTGGGTTTAATCGGCGCGTCATGGCTGGCGCTCGTCGGATTCGCCCTGATCCCAGCGCCTTGGAACGTAGCCATGTTGTTCCTGAACGGGCTGCCGCTCGGCATGATCTGGGGTTTGGTCTTCGGCTACATGGAAGGCCGCCGGGTCACGGAGGCGCTCGGCGCAATCCTCTGCGCCAGTTTTATCGTGTCCTCGGGCGTCGTGAAGTCGATCGGTTCATGGCTCGCCGGTCCCGGTCACGTCGACCCGCTCTGGATGCCCGCGGCGGCCGGCGCTCTCTTCTTTCCGCTATTGCTGGCGTCCGTCTGGTGGCTTGGCCAGCTGCCGGCCCCGAGCGCCGCGGACGAGGCCTCGCGGGTGCGTCGCGCGCCCATGAACGCTGCGAGCCGTGCGGCCTTTCTCGCCCGTTACGGTCCCGGCGTGGGGATGCTCGTCATCGGCTATGTGCTCCTCACGGCGCTGCGCGACTTCCGCGACAACTTCGCCGCCGAGATCTGGACCGATCTGGGCTACGCGCACGCCTCGGCGGTGTTCAGCCAGAGCGAGCTTCCCGTGGCGGCCGTGTCGCTCCTCGCCCTGGGCGGCCTGATGGCGGTCCGCGACAACCAGCGCGCCCTGGCGTGGGTTCATGGGCTCATCGTCGCCGGGTTCCTGACGCTGGGCGCCAGCGCGCTGGCCTTCCAGCTTCACCTGATCTCGCCGCTGACGTTCATGATCCTGTGCGGCGCGGGCCTCTATGCGGCCTACACGCCGTTCAATGCCGTGCTGTTCGAGCGCCTGATCGCCATCAGCGGGCAGGCGGCGACGGCCGGGTTTCTGATCTACATCGCCGACGCGTCCGGCTACCTGGGCAGCGTGGCCCTGCTCCTCTGGCGCAACTTCGGCGCCACGGATCTGGACTGGCTCCGTTTCTTCCTGGCGAGCGCCTACGCGACCAGTGCGGTTGGGGCGGTCCTGACAACCGGCGCGGCGCTCTATTTCCGCGCCGCGCGGCCCGCCGGGCCGACGGGCTCCGACCCTCGTCTCGCCCGCGGCCTCGCCCCGGCGGCCGGCGCATCGCGCTGACGGGAAGGGCGGCCGCCTTCACGACCCTGTCGCAGAGATGCTGTCTTCTCTCGCCCCGAAGGCCGGGGGAATTCGGAGGAACGGTTTCGGGAGGCGCTGGCGCTCCGGAGCCGGTTCGCCGTCGATCGTTCCGGCCCGCGCCGCTGCACGGAGCTGTTCATGTCCACCCGGTTCATCGCCACGTTCGCCGTGGCCCTGCTGCTGTCGCAAGCCGGCGGAGCGGCCGCCGCAACCTCCCAGGAGAAGGCCGAGCGCGCGGCTTCCGGCGCGGTGATCGTCACCTGGGCCGCCAAGGGTCCTGTCGACATCTTCATGGCGGCGGGCCCTGAGGTCCCGCTGACGGCGGCCAGGCTGGTGTCGGAAGCCGACGGCGACGGTCGTGCGGAGTACGTGCCCACGGAGTCTGGGCGTCCGTATTTCCTGCTGCGAGACCGAACCGATGGCCATGTCTCACGGGTCGCCGAGCGGCTGGTTTACCTGGAGCAGGGGTCAAACTTCCGCGACCTAGGCGGCTACGCCGGCGTCGGCGGCAAACATGTGCGTTGGGGCCAGATCTATCGGTCAGGCGCGACGCCCATGCTCACCCCGGCCGATGTGGCGCGGGTCAAGAGCCTGGGGCTCGCCGAGCTTGTGGATCTCCGGTCGTCGGAAGAGCGAGTCTTGGCGCCCACGAAGGTCGACGGCGTGCCCTATGCCGCGGTGGGCTATTCGATGATGGACATGATGCGCGGCCCCGCCGCTCCGGGCGAGAGTTCGATGGGCGACCTCTACCGCCGCATGCCGACCCTCCTGGCGCCGCAGTTCAAGCTGGTGTTCGAAGGGCTGCTCAGCGGCGAGGGTCCGATCGCCTACAATTGCTCGGCCGGCCAGGATCGCACCGGCGTCGCGTCCGCCCTCATCCTGTCGGCGCTGGGTGTACCCCGGGACGTGATCCTCGCGGACTACCAGCTCTCGACGACTTACCGCCGCCCTGAGTTCGAGATGCCCCGGTTTGACGCCGCCGCACAGGCCGCCAATCCCGTCGCTGCGATGTTTGCCGGCTACCAGAAGGATCCGAACTACACCCGGCCGCGCCCGCTGCTCGATTCCGCACAGACACCATGGCTGGCCTACGCGCTGCAGGAAATCGAAGACAAGTACGGATCGGTTGAGAAGTATCTCCTGGTGGAGCTGGGCGTCGGTCCTGAACAGGTTAAAAAACTGAGGCAGATGTATTTGGAGTAAGATGTCTTGACGACGTCTGGGGCAAAGATCCTGATCGCCCAACCGTTGTCACGATCATGTAAATCACACATTTTCGACATCCAACGACATCATTGCCGCCAACAAAGTGACGCTTCCGATGCGTACAGCGGACCCCTCAAACAAGGGGGTTCTCATGCGCTATCCAGCACTGTTCGCTACGGCGAGCTTGGCCATTATCGCGGCTGCGACGCCGCAGTTCGCCCTTGCCGCCGCTGCAGACGCGCCCGGCGAGGTGGGGCTGGAAGAGGTGATCGTCACCGCCCAGAAGCGCAGCGAGAACCTTCAGGACACGCCGATCGCCATCTCGGTCATGACGGCCCAGGCGATCGAGGATCGCAACGTCTACTCGCTCGTCGATCTCGGGGACGGCGCTATTCCTTCCCTGAAGGTTGCGCCCTTCTTCTCGCGCCCGGGCGCGTTGATCATCAACGTGCGGGGTATCGGCGTCCTCTCCGACTCCAACCAGCCCGCCCGCGACCAGGGTGTCGGCATCTATGTTGACGGCGTCTACATGGGCCGGCCGCAGGGTCTGGGCACTGCGCTCTACGACGTTGACAGCATCGAAGTGCTGAAGGGCCCCCAAGG
>JANPKX010000582.1:0-2744 GCA_031426235.1 Alphaproteobacteria bacterium
TGCCGCCAAGACCACGCCGGACCCGAAGCGGCGCCGAAAACTCCGACAAAACTCAAGGCTTCGTGCTAAAGAGACAGATGCGAGTGATCCCTGAACGTGCGGTTCTGACCGTGAAACGCTACGACGGCCTCTGGTGCGTCGAACACGAGGGCGAAGCCTTCGGCCATTCCCGCGAAAAGGAAGTCGCGAAGGCCGCCGCCAACCGTCACGCCCGCGCGATGCAGGACCTTGGCAAACCCTGCCAGGTCCAGGTCCAGGGCGAACACGGCTTTGGGTTTTCCTGATCGTGAGCCGTCCTCCGCCCCCCCCGCCCCGCAAGGGATCGCCCGACAAACGCTTCCGTGAGCAGATCGAGACCGCCGTCGCCGAGGGGGTATCCCGTGACGACATGGTCCTGCGCCTGACCCTTGGGGATGCCAACGCCATGACCCGCGACAAGGCCACGCCGGTCGCCGACATCAGCTTCGTCGGGGGCGTGATGCGATTCCTGGGCGTGAAGGTCGAAAAGGGCGGCACGACCACCAGCGCCCTGGATCGCGGCGAGGCCTGATCCCCTTCTGGGATCGCGCTTACGTCGTCTGAAGATGTGCGGCCATCGCCTCGTAGGCTGGGAGTGACACCCGGTCCAGCGGGCCGTTGCCGTTCGCCGCCGTGGGGTGTGACGCGTAGCGGGCGATGACCATCTCCGCGCCCGGCGCCACATAGCAGACCTGCCCATGGATGCCGCGCGCGGTGTAGGCGCCATAGCGGTTGTGCGAGACCCACCACTGGCTGCGATAGCTCCAGCCCGGCAGGGTGACATAGCCCGCCTTGGCGAAGTCGCCCCGGTCTGCGCCGCCCGCGATGTCGGCGACCACCGCGGCGGGCACGATCTGCTGGCCGTTGAACGCCCCGCCCTGCCGCATCATCTCGCCGAACCGAGCCAGGTCGCGCAGCGTTGTGTTCAGCGCGGCTCCGCCGACCGCCATGCCGATGGAGTCCACCATCAGGTAGGCGTCCTCTTCGGCGCCCAGCCGCTGCCAGATCCGCTCAGAGATCTGATCGGCGAGCGCGCGCCCGGTGACACGCTGCACGATCCAGGTGAGCACCTCGGTGTTGCAGGTCTTGTAGGCAAAGGCCTGGCCGTGCTCGCCCTCCTTGGCCAGGGTGCGCAGGAAATCGACCACATTGTCCGGTCCGCTGTAGTCGGGCGGCGGGCGCGACAGTCCGGCGGCGACCCCGTAGTACCGCACCTCGGCGTTCGGGTCTGTGTAGGCCTCGGAGTAGCGGACGCCGATGGTCATATCCATGACCTGGCGCAACGTGGCGTCGGCATAAGCCGTGCCGGCCATCTCCGGCAGCCAGGTCACCACCGTGGCCGCGGGGTCGAGCACGCCCTCATGGACAAGGGTCGCGGCCAGCAGGCCCACAAACGACTTGGTGACCGACATGGCCAAGTGCGGGATGTGCGGCTCAAGCGCTCCACGATACGTCTCATAGACCACCTGGCCCCGGTGCAGCACGGTCAGGCCGTCGGTGAAGTTGACGTCCACCGAACGGCCCCAGGTCATGGCCTCGCCGTCCTGGGTGGTGAAGGCAACCGCATCCAGGTCGTCGCGCAACGCATAGGGCAAGGCCGCAGCCGGGCCTTGGCCGCGCCGCACGACGGCGGACGGTCCCAGCTCACGCTGGTGACTGAAGCTCCAGCGATGATTGGGGAAGCCCCGACTGGTCCCGTCGGCGATGCGCAGCCGGCGGTCCGGCGCGGGCGGGAACCCCTGCATGACGCCCCGGGCCTTGGGGTCGCTGGCGACAGCATCCAGACGTTCGCTCATCAGGTCCTCCGACGGGTTTGAGCCATTATGCGCGGGCGCCGCGCGATGTCCCACGCCGATTGCGGGGCAAGGCGAAACCGGCGCACCCTGCGGCTCATTCGCGGCGGAGTCCAAACCCATGACTATCCTCATCACCGGCGGAACCAAGGGAATCGGACTGGCGATTGCCGAGCACCTGTCGGCGCGGGGCGAGCCGATGGTGCTCGGCTACCACACCGACGAGGCCGCGGCCGGCCAGGCGGTGGCGCGGCTGGCGGCCTTGGGGACGCGGGCCGTGGTGGTGCGCGCAGACATCGGCGACCCGGCCGGCAGCACAGCCCTGGTCGCCGCCACGGAGGGCCTCGGGGACGGGCCCCTGCAGATCGTCCACAGCGCCGCGGCGATCTATCCAACTGCCCTGCTGGAAGCGGACCTGACCCTCTTCACCCGGGCGATCCGGACCAACGGCCTGTCGCTGCTTTATCTGGTCCATGCCGCCCTCCCCCGGCTGGAGCGCGGCAGCGGGATCGTCTTCATATCAAGCGCCGGCGCGCGCTCCACCCTGGCCAACTACGCCGCGCTGGGCTGCGGCAAGGCCCTGGCCGAGAGTCTGATCCGCTACCTCGTGGCCGAGCTGGCGCCCCGCGGCGTCACGATCAACGCCGTCGCGCCGGGGCTGGTGGCGACCAGTTCGGTGGCCCGGATGGTGGGTGGCGAAGCGCAGGCGGAGCGGGTGCTGGAACGCGGCGCGCGGTCGAACCCCTCCGGGCGACTGAGCGAGGGCGCCGACTATGCCGCCGTCGTCGACTTCCTGCTCAGCCCCGCCGCCCGGTTCGTCCAGGGCCAGGTGATCCATGCCAACGGCGGAGCCTACGTGCCGGGGTAGGCCGGCGGCGCTGTGCTGGCCCGCACCACCAGCCGGTGCGGCAGGGTCACGTTCTGGACCGCCTC
>JANPKX010000583.1:0-16225 GCA_031426235.1 Alphaproteobacteria bacterium
CGCCGACGCCGGCGCCGGTCCAGGCCGCCGCGCCCGAGGCTCAGCCCGCCCCGGTGCAACCGGCCCCGGTCCAGGCGACCGCGCCCCCTGCGGCGCCGACCCCCGCGTCCACCCCTCCGCCGGTGGTGGCTCAGGCCCCGCCCGCTCCCGCGGCTCCGCGACCGGCCGCGCCCGCATCGGCGCAGCCCCAGGGCGGCAGCCAGACCCGAACCTACCAGCCGTCGCACGAACGGCGCGACGACCGGCCCACGACAACCACCTACCGCCCCGACCGGCAGGCGCCGCCGCCTGGCGGCCGGTTTGAAAACGCCAGCTTCGGCCAGCGCGCGCCGCGCACCGACGCGCCGCGTCCGCCGCGTGACGATCGCGGCCCCGCGCCGCGCCGCGACGACCGTCCCCAGGGCGACCGCGCGCCTCGTCCCGAAGCCGGCACCGTGCGCTATTCCGCGCTGGCCCCCCGTCCCGCACCCGGCGCGGCGCGGGGTCCCGGAGGCCCGCGCCCGCCAGGCGGACCCCGCACCGGACCGGCCGCCCCCCCGGCGACGCCCGAGGTTCAGCGCGCTGCCCGCCAGGCCCCTCGTCCGGGCGGCGCGGTCATGGACCGCCGCCCCGATGAGGACGATCGGCGTCGTGACGCCGGCCCCGGCAAGGCGATCAGCCGCGTCAAGGGCGCGCCGACCCGCCGCGAAGGCCGCCTGACCATCCAGACCGTCGCCGGCGACGCCGAGGGCGCAGAGCGGATGCGTTCGCTCGCCTCCGTGCGCCGCGCCCGTGAGCGGGAGCGTGAAAAGCGCAAAGGCGGCGCCGTCGAGCAGGCGCGCGTGGCCCGCGAGGTGGTCATCCCCGACGTCATTACCGTAGGCGAACTGGCCAACCGCATGGCCACCCGCGGCGTCGAGGTCATCAAGTTCCTGATGCGTCAGGGCGTGATGCTGAAGATCAACGACATCATCGACAACGACACCGCCGAGCTGGTGGCGACCGAGTTCGGTCACACGGTGCGCCGCGTGTCCGAAGCCGACGTCGAGGCCGGCTTCATTGGCGCCGAGGACGTGGACGATCACCTGCTGACGCGGCCGCCGGTGGTCACCGTCATGGGCCATGTCGACCACGGCAAGACGTCGCTGCTGGACGCCCTGCGGTCCACCTCGGTGGTTACCGGAGAGCATGGCGGCATCACCCAGCACATCGGCGCCTATCAGGTGGTGCTGGAAGGCGGCCAGGCGGTCACCTTCCTCGACACCCCCGGCCACGCCGCCTTCTCGGCCATGCGTATGCGCGGGGCCAATGTGACGGACATCGTGGTGCTGGTGGTGGCGGCCGACGACGGCGTGATGCCTCAGACGATCGAGGCCATCAATCACGCCCGATCCGCCGGCGCGCCGATCATCGTGGCGATCAACAAGATCGACAAGCCGGGCGCCGACCCCACGCGGGTCATCAATGAGCTGCTCCAGCACGAGATCGTGGTCGAGAGCCTGGGCGGCGAGACCCAGGCGATCGAGGTCTCGGCCAAGGAGAAGATGGGCCTGGACGACCTGATCGAAGGTATTCTGCTTCAGGCGGAGGTGCTGGACCTTAAGGCCAACCCGGACCGGACGGCCGACGGCATCGTCATCGAGGCCAAGCTGGACCGTGGACGGGGCGCGGTCTCGACCGTGCTCGTGAAGCGCGGCACGCTGAAGCGCGGCGACATCGTCGTGGCCGGCGACACCTTCGGCCGCGTGCGGGCTCTGCTCAACGAGCGGGGCGAGCAGCTGAACTCGGCTGGTCCCTCGGTGCCGGTGGAAATTCTTGGCCTGGACGGAACGCCGTCGCCCGGCGAGCCCTTCGCCGTGGTGGAGAACGACGCCCGGGCCCGCGAACTCGTCGACTACCGCGTGCGCCTGAAGCGTGAGAAGGCCGGATCGCCCATCCAGGGCGCCAGCCTGGCCGACATGATGGCCAAGCTCGCGGACAAGAAGGTCTCGGAGCTTCCGGTGATCATCAAGGCCGACGTGCAGGGCTCCGCGGAGGCCATCGTGGGCTCCCTGGACAAGCTGGCGCACGAGGAGGTCCGCGCGCGGATCATCCTGTCGGGCGCCGGGGCGATCAGCGAGAGCGACGTGATGCTGGCCAAGGGCGCCGGCTCGCCGATCCTCGGCTTCAACGTCCGCGCCTCCAAACAGGCGCAGGCGCTCGCCGAGCGCGAGGGCGTGGAGATCCGCTACTATTCAATCATCTACGACCTGATTGACGACATGAAGGGCGTGCTCTCGGGCATGCTGGCGCCGATCCAGCGCGAAACCTTCCTGGGCAATGCCGAGGTGCTTCAGGCCTTCGACATCTCCAAGGTGGGCCGTGTCGCCGGCTGCCGGGTCACCGAGGGCGTGGTCCGCAAGGGCGCACGGGTGCGGATCATCCGCGCCGATATCGTGGTGCTGGAACTGGGCACCTTGCAGACGCTCAAGCGCTTCAAGGACGAGGTGGGCGAAGTCCCATCCGGCCAGGAGTGCGGCATGGCGTTCCAGGGCTTCCAGGACATCAAACCCGGCGACACCATCGAGTGCTTCACCCTGGAAGAGGTCCGGCGCTCGCTCTGATCGCGGACTCTTGAGTCGAAACGTTGAGGGCCTCTCCGAATGCGGGGAGGCCTTCGCTTTTCGGAATGTCCGCACCAGAGGGGGCAAGGGCGCCCAAGAGTGTGGCAGCGAACACTCGGCTCGCGATTTCCGGGCGTCGGACTTTTTTCCACGCGGGATGGTCTCTAGAGATGGGGGCCAGTTCGCGGGGAAGCTTCGATCATGGATGAGTTGGGCAAGAGCGTCGGCGGCGCCTGGACGCGGCGGCGGTTCTTTGAGCAGTTGATGGCCGTCGGCGGGGTCTCGCTGGCCATGGCGGGGATGGACGCCCTGGGGTTCGGCTTCGCCTCGGCTCAGACGGCGCCGCCGCCGCTCCCGGGCGGGGCCAAGAACACCAAGGTGATCATCCTGGGCGCGGGTCTGGCGGGCCTGACCTCGGCCTTCGAGCTGCGCAAGGCGGGCTACACCGTCCAGATCCTTGAGGCCCGCAGCTTCGCGGGTGGCCGGGTGCAGGCGGCGCGCAAAGGCTTCGAAGACACCGACTTGGCCGGCAACAAGCAGGTCTGCGACTTTGACGAGGGCCAGTACATCAACATCGGCCCCTGGCGGATTCCCTATCACCACCAATCGACGCTGCACTATGTGAAGCAGTTCGGCGTGCCGGTGGAGCTGTTCAACAACGACAATGACGCGGCCTACGTCTACTTCGAAAAGGGGAAGGGACCCCTGGCCGGCAAGCCCATCCGCAAGGGTCAGATCGCCGCCGACGCACGGGGCTACACCGCCGAACTGATGGCCAAGGTGGCCTCGAAGGGCGACCTCGACGCCGCGCTCTCGCCCACCGACCGGCAGCTGTTCGTGGACTACCTGGTGGGTGAAGGCCGGCTGCAGCGCAAGGACCTGAGCTATACCGGTACGGACGGCCGGGGGTTCGACGTACTGCCAGGCGCCGGCGTCAGCCCGGGTCCGGGCCGGGAATCCGCGCCCTACGCCTTTGCTGACGTGATGAGCTCCAGGGCTTGGCAGGTGTTGAGCTCGGTCGCCGGCTGGGAGCAGCAGCGCACCATGCTGGAGCCGGTCGGCGGGATGGACATGATCCCGAAAGGCTTCGTGAAGGCCCTGCCGCCCGCGACCATCACCTACAACGCGCTGGTCGATCGCATCCAGCAGAACGCCAAGGGGGTGAAGGTTTCGTACACCGACGCGGCCGGCAAGGCGGCCGAGGTCAGCGGCGACTACATCATCTGCACCATCCCGCTCTCGGTGTTGAAGAACATCAGGATGGACGTCTCCAAGCCGTTCCTGGCGGCCATGGCCAACGTCGCCTATGCGCCGGTGAACAAGATCGGCCTGCAGATGAAGACCCGCTTCTGGGAAGAGAAGCACCACATCTATGGCGGCCACATCTACACCGACATCCCCGGCGTCGGCACGATCTCGCTGCCCTCGACGAACTGGCACGGCCAGAAGGGCGTGCTGCTGGGCTACTATTCGTTCGGGGGCGAGGCGGCCAAGATCAGCGCCCTGCCTCCGGAAGAGCGAGCGAAGTTCGCCGTCATGCACGGCCAGAAGATCTTCCCGGAGTACGCCGAGAACTTCGAGACCTCGTTCTCTAAGTGCTGGCACCTGGACCCGCACAACCTGGGCGGCTGGGCCGAGTGGAGCGACGAGGGCCGCAAGAGCGCCTATCCGGTCCTGTGCGAGCCGGACGGCCGGATCTATCTGTCCGGCGAGCACCTGTCGTACCTGACGGGCTGGCAGGCCGGCGCCATCGAAAGTGCGTGGCAGCAGATCGCCAAGCTCCACGCGAGGGTTCAGCAGGCATGAGGATCAGTATGCTTAAGTTCGTCGCCGCCGCCGTCCTGGCGGCGGGGGGCCCCGCCGTGGCCCAGGCCCAACCCGTGGGGCAGGCCCTCTACAACGACAACTGCGCGGCCTGCCACCAGCGCACCGGCCTGGGCCTGAAGGGCGCGTTCCCGGCCCTGGCCGGCGACAAGCTGGCCCTGGGGCCGGTTCCGGCGGCGGCGACGGTGCTGCTGATGGGCCGGGGCGGCATGCCGGCCTTCCGCAATGAGCTCAACGACGCCGAGCTGGCGGCGATCCTGACCTACATCCGCACCAACTGGGGCAACAAGGGCGCGGTCGTCACCAGCGCCCAGGTCGCGGCCGTCCGCGCCAGGGCGACGGCGACGCCGAAACCCCGAGGCCTGCAGGCGCATTGAGATCCGGTCGCGATGCGGCCACCTTGCCCGCGCAGGGTGAGCCCCTGCTGCCGGAGAGCTTTCGATGCGCCAAATCCTGATCCTGGTCGCCGCCCTAACGCTCAGCGCCTGCGCGACCGTGCAGAAGCTGGACGCCGCGGCGGACGTCCACGCGTTGCTGATCTCGATCCGGGACAACGATCGGGCCGCGTTCGAAGCCCTCGTCGACCGCCCGGCCCTGAAACGTGAGATCCAGGGTCGGCTGGTGACGGAGGCTCGGCGGGACAGCCGGGTGCCGGCGGCCCTCGCCGCGATCCTGGCGCCCAGCCTGGCGGACCTGGCCGGCGACACCCTGATCCGCCCGGACGTGTTCCTGGCGGTCGCCCAGTCGTACGGCTACACGCCGGAAACGAAGATCCCGGGCGTGATCGGCCTGTCGACGGTGCTCAAGCCGCTGCCGGACGGACGGGTGTGCGCCACGCGAGAAACCAACGGGCCTTGCCTGTTGATATTCAGCCCGGGTCCGGATCGCCGTTGGCGGCTCTCCGGGTTCGAGGGCGATCTTTCCATGCTGCGGATCCGGCGCTGATCGGCCTATGCTCAGCCCTCGGCATGGGGGATCGGCTTGGGACACGAAGCAGCGTTGGCGCAGTACGCGAAATTCGACTTCGCGCACGAGGGGCGCACATTTCCGGTCTATCGGCGCGGAGCCGGACCGGCGGTCATCGTGATGCACGAGATGCCGGGGCTGCATCCGCTGGTGATCCGCTTCGCCGACCGGGTCGCGGCGGCCGGGATGAGCGTCTTCTGTCCCAGCCTCTTCGGCGCACCGGGCAGACCCGTGAGCCGGGGCTACACCCTTGGCACGGCCCTGGGCGTGCTGTGCATCCGGCGCGAGTTCCACGTCTGGCGCGGCGACCGGTCCAGCCCCGTCGTCGATTGGCTGAAGGCCCTGTCGCGGCATGCCCATGCCGAATGCGGCGGCAAGGGGGTCGGCGCGGTGGGCATGTGTTTCACAGGCGGCTTCGCCCTGGCCATGATGACCGATCCCTCCGTCGTCGCCCCGGTCCTGTCGCAGCCCTCGCTGCCGCTGGCGCGCGGCCGGCCGCGGCCTTCCAGCCAGATCGGCGTGTCGCCCACCGACCTGGCCTGCGTGAAGGGCCGGCTGGAGTCGGAGGACCTTTCGGTGATCGGGCTGCGGTTCAAGAGCGACGCCCTGGTGCCCGACGCCCGGTTCGCCGCCTATGCCCGCGAGCTCGGCGATCGTTTCGAGGCGATCGAGCTCGAGGACGATGACGCCCAGCCGGCGTTCATCCCGCCCCACTCGGTGCTGACCCTGCACCTGAAGGAGACCGGTCCCACCAAGGCCGCCGAGCAGCGGGTGATCCAGTTCTTCCGCGAGCGCACCGGCGCTGTGTGATCAGGCGCTGACAAGGTCGCCGGCGAGCGCGCGTTCGATCAGGGCTATGGTCCGGTCGACGCCGAAGATGGCCGCGAAGCTGCCGAAGCGGGGGCCCTGGCTCTGGCCCAGCAGCACCTCGTAGAGGGCCGTGAACCAGGCGCGCAGCGGCTCGAAGCCCGCATCCTTGCCGACCGCGAACACCTCGTTCTGGATCGCCTCGGCGTCTGCCCCCGCGGGCAAGGCCTTCAGCTTCTGCACGAGCGCCAGCATGGTCGCCCGCTCGGTCTCGCTGGGCGCCCGGAAGCGCTTGGCCGGCTTCACGAAGTCCTCGTAGTAGTTGATGGCATAGCCGGCGAGCTGATCCAGCAGCGGCTCCGTCGCGGGGCTCGCGCCCGGCAGGTAGCGGGCGATAAAGGCCCACAACAGGTCCTTCGTGGAGGCGTCGGCCGCCGATACCAGGTTCAGCAGCAGGGAGAAGCTGACCGGCGAGCCCTGGCCGGGAGGATCGCCCCGGTGAACGTGCCAGGCGGGATTGTCGAGCTGGGCGCCGTTGTCGCCCTCCGCCCGCTTGCGGTTCAGGGCGTCGAGCTGTTGCAGGTACTCGTCCGTCGCCTTGGGGATGACGTCGAAGAAGAGCCGCTTGGCCGACTTGGGCGACTGGAACATGTAATAGGTCAGGCTCTCCGGCGTGCCGTAGCGGAGCCACTCCTCCATGGTCAGGCCATTGCCCTTGGACTTGGAGATCTTCTGGTTCTGCTCGTCCATGAACAGTTCGTAGTGGAAGGCCTCCGGCGGCTCGCCGCCCAGGGCCTTCACGATCCGGTTCGACACTCGGACGCTGTCGACGAGGTCCTTGCCTGAGGCCTCGAAGTCGACCTCCAGGGCGGTCCAGCGCGCCGCCCAGTCGGGGCGCCACTGCAGCTTCACATGGCCGCCCGTGACCGGGACCTCGGTGAGCGCGCCGTCCTCGTCGGCGAATACGATCGTGCCCTTCTCGACATCGCGCTCCAGGGTGGGCGCCTGCAGCACCCGGCCGGTCTTGGGACTGATCGGAAGGAACGGAGAATAGGTGGCGCGGCGCTCTTCGCCCAAGGTCGGCAGCATGATCGCCTGGACCGCCTCGAACCGCTCCAGCATGCGCAGCAGCACCGCGTCGAAGCGTCCGGACCGGTAGGTTTCGGTCGACGACATGAAGGTATAGTCAAAGCCAAAGCTGTCGAGGAAGGCGCGCAGGCGGGCGTTGTTGTGGGCGCCGAAGCTCTCGTGCTCGCCGAATGGATCGCGCACGCTGGTGACGGGCTTGTCGCGGTCTTCCTCCAGCATCGCGCGGTTGGGCACATTGTCCGGGATTTTCCGCAGGCCATCCATGTCGTCGGAGAACACGATCAACTGCGTGGGGATCGCGTCCTCGGTCAGGGCGCGGAAGGCGTTTCGGACGATGGTGGGCCGGGTGGCCTCGCCGAAGGTGCCCAGGTGTGGCAGGCCCGATGCGCCGTAGCCGCACTGAAATATCACCGGCCGGGCCAACGCCGGCAGGGTCGCGACGGCCTGCTCAAATTGGCCCTGGGCGAAGAGGGCCGCCGCCAAATCGCGCTCCGCGTCGGAGAGGCGCAGGCGGGTGATGCGGCCCAGCAGCAGGCGCGCCTGCTCGAAGGGCCAGCTGCGGGCTTCGCGCGCGGTGTGGGACAGTCCCTGGAGCATGACGCGGGCCCTAGCGCCCATGGCTCGCGGGCTCAAGCGCAATCGGCGCATCCGGCCTGCGGCGGCAGGCCGTCTGTCGCAGGATCGTCGTCAAGACTTGGCGGTGTTGTCATCACCCCAGCCTAATCGCGGCCCAGCGAAGATGGGGTGCGTGATGAGTTTCAATCCGGGGCTGTGGTCTGCGTCGAGCCTGGTGTTGGCGATCGCGCTGGCGGGGTCGGCCCGTGCGGCGGATGCCGAGGCCAATCAGGTCGAGGAGTTGGTGGTCACCGGACAGCGCGAGGCCCAGCGCGCCGCGATCGCGGTCAAGCGTGAGGCTTTCGTGGTCGCCGACGTGGTCTCGGCCGACGACATTGGCAAGCTGCCGGATCACAACACCGCCGCCGCCCTGCGGCGCATCCCGGGGATCTCGGTCATGGAGGACCAGGGCGAGCCGCGCTTCCCGACCATTCGCGGCCTGCGGTCGACCTACAACCGTACGACGGTGGACGGGGCCATGGTCGGCTCGGTGGACGAGAGCGGGCGCACCGTGCCGCTCGATATCGTCCCGTCGGTGATGGCGGGCCGCCTGGAGGTCATCAAGACCGTGACCCCCGAGAACGACGGCAATGCCATTGGCGGGGTGATCAACGTCACCACCCGCAGCGCCTTCGACGCCGGGCGCCCGTTCCTGAATGTCCTGACGTCGTATGGACACTACGAACGCAGCGGCGACGTACGGAACGACAAGGCCTCGTTCCGATTGTCGGCCGCCGCGGGCCGCACGTTCGGCGCCGACGATGAGTGGGGGCTCGTGCTGGGGGCGTCCTTCGAGCAGCTGGACTACGACATCCCCCAGGTCGAGAGTCAGGACCCCTCAGTGCGCGAGTACACCGCGTCCGGCGCGCCGGTAAGCTCGGGCGCGCCCGCCGGCAACGGCATCCAGGTGCCGACCTTTCAGCGCCTGTTCTTTTATAACAATACCAAGCAGCGGAAGGGCGTGAACGGCAAGATCGAGTATCGTCCGAGCGACGCGCTGCGGTGGGAGGCCTCGGGCCTCTACGCCAAGATGGAGGACGACGAAGAGCGGATTGAGAACCGCCTGGAGCCGCTGGGCAACGTCACCAATCAGTCCCCGACCAGCGGCAGCTTCGCGCGCGGCCGCGGCGTGATCCAGCTCAACCAGCCGATCACCAGCCGCGAGATCGGGATCGGGCGCACGGCATTCCAGTGGGACTTCGCCCCCGCCTGGAAGGCGGACGGCGACCTGATCTACTCGACCGCCGAGCTGGGCGTGCCCAACGCCTCGGTGGAATTCCGCACCGTCGACGCCCAAGGCGCCAACTACGCGTTTAACTACGACACCTCCAACCCGCTGTTCCCGGTGTTCACCCCCGTCAATGACGCGGCCTACCGGAACCCGCTCAACTATGTCCTGCAGCAGCATCGCGACGCGCTGACGGCGACCAACGAGCAGTCCTATCAGGGCCGCTTCAACCTGAGCTTCGACAACGGCGCCGACGATGGGAACCTCAAGGCCAAGGTCGGTGGCGTCGCCCGCTCCACCCTGCGCAAGTTCGTTTCGCGGCAGGTCAACTACACGGCCCCGACCGGCTTCCTCTACACGCTGGACTCGGTGGACAAGCCCGGCCCGACCCAGCTGATCGCCGGCCGATACCGGCTTGACCCCCGGATCGACGCCAATGCAGCCCGCACCTTCTTTGAGGCCAACCGCGCTCGGTTCACAACGACGGCGGCGGCGCAGACGGGCGACTACAAGGTCAAGGAAGACGTGTTCGCGGGCTTCGCCCAGGCCAGCTACACGATCGGCGACCTGACGCTCCTGGGCGGCGTCCGCTATGAGCGCACCGACATCCGCGCGAACGTCAACCGGGTCGCTGCCGGCGTGATCACGCCGCTCACCAACGACGGCGCCTACGACAATCTGATGCCGAGCGCACATCTCCAGTGGAAACCGCGCGAAGACCTGATCGTGCGCGCCGCCTGGACCAATACGATCGGCCGCCCCGACTTCGGCCAGCTCGCCGGGGCCGAGAATCTCACCTTCAACGGCGCCCAGGCGATCCTGAGCCGGGGCAATCCGGACCTCAAGGCGCGGGAGAGCGAAGGCTTCGACCTGTCGGTGGAATTCTACCCGCCCGACGGACTGATTTCGGTAGCGGTGTTCCACAAGACCATCGACAATGAGATCTTCACCCTGACGTCGACGGAGCAACTGGACATCGGCCGCGGCTCCGAGGCGGTTCAGGTGCGCACGGCCCGCAACACCGAAACCGTCAAGCTGAGGGGCCTGGAAATCGGCGTGCAGCAGGCCTTCACCTTCCTGCCGGACCCCTTCAACGGCTTCGGCTTCAATGGCAATGTGACCCTGGTGGACTCCGAGGCGACCTACATCACCAGCGCCGGCCGCCGCGAGCGCGGCTTGTTCCAGCAGCCCGAGATCACGACCAACGAGAGCCTCTATTATCAGCGCGGCCCCTTCGAAGCGCGCGTGTCGCACAACTATATCGGCGGCTTCCTGGAGACGATCGTCGACGCGGTCCCGAACTCGGACCAGTATTGGAAGGGCCGTCATTCCTTTGACGCCAGCCTCTCCTGGCGCGTGACCGACAACTTCACGGTCTTTGTCGAGGGTCAGAACCTCTCCAACACCGGCCGGCAGGAAGTCACCGGCCCCAACCAGCGAAATCTCCAGGAGTGGGCGAACTACGGCCGCACGTACTGGATCGGCTTGGCGGCGAACTTCTGATGCGCGCCGCGGCAGCCCTCTTGGCGCTAACCACCATCGCAGGCCCGGCCTTTGCCCAGGCGCCGCCGGCGGTCTCCATAGCGCAGTCCGAGGTGATCCGCCGCTGGAAGGCCCCGGAGGCCACCCAGGGTGTGGCGGTGGACGCCCGGCACTTCTACGCGGTGTCGAACTCGAAGATCGGCAAATACGACAAGGCGACGGGGGCCAAGGTTGGCGAATGGGCCGGGGACAAGGCGCGGTTCCCGCACATCAATTCGTGCGAGATCATCGGCCGCGAGCTGGTTTGCGCGGCGTCGAATTTTCCAGAGACGCCAATGACCAGCTCGGCGGAGTTCTTCGACCCGGTCAAGATGGTCCACCTGCGCACCGTCGCCCTAGGCCAGCAGACCGGATCCCTGACCTGGATTGACCGCAAGGACGGCGCCTGGTGGGCCGCCTTCGCCAATTATGACGGCAAGGGCGGGGAGCCGAACCGCGGCCATCAACATACCCAGTTCGTGAAGTTCGACGATCAGTGGCGGCGGATGGAGGCCTGGTCGTTTCCCGCGTCGGTTACGGCCCGGTTCGCGCCGATGAGCTCGTCGGGCGGGGCGTGGGGGGCGGACGGCCTGCTGTACGTCACCGGTCACGACAATGCGGAGCTCTACGTCCTGCGACTGCCAAAGGGCGGCTCGAAGCTTGATCATCTCGCGACGATCGCCGCGGCGATCGAGGGCCAAGCGATCGCGTTCGACAAATCCGCGCCGCGTGTGCTGTTCGGGATCAGTCGTCCAAGCCGCGAGGTGGTCTCCATGAAACTCCCGGCGATCGACCTGGAATGACTGCGAGGCCGCTTGCAGGCGACAGCCACCCAAAGCCAAGGTAGCTCGATGGAAACCGTACGCCCCTCGCGTCGCAGATTGCTGTGGCAGGCCGCATCCCTGGCCGGCGCGGCCCTGACGCCCGGCGCCTGGGCTTACGCCGCGCCGCAAACCCGGATGGCCGACAATCCGTTCGGCCTGGGCGTGGCGTCCGGCGAGCCGCTGCCCGACGGGGTGGTGCTGTGGACCCGGCTGGCGCCCCAGCCGCGCGAGTTGGACGCCGGCATGGGCCGTGCGCCGGTCGCCGTGCGCTGGGAGGTGGCGGAGGACGAGGGCCTGCGCCGCGTCGTCGCGCGTGGCCGGACCCTGGCGCTCGCCGAGGCGGGCCATTCGGTGCACGTCGAGGTCCAGGGGCTCAGGCCCGGCCGCGAATACTTCTACCGCTTCACCGCCGCCGGCCACGAAAGCCCGACCGGCCGCACGCGCACGGCCCCGGCGGCGGGATCGCCGGTGGAGCGCCTGACGGTGGCCTACAGCTCGTGCCAGAAATACTCCGCCGGCTACTACACGGCACACGCCGCCCTGGCCGCCGACCGGCCGGACCTGGTGCTGTTCCTGGGTGACTACATCTACGAGGAGGCCAACACCGGCAAGGGCGTGCGCGCGCACCCGGCGGCCGAGCCCGTCGACCTGGCCGGCTATCGCCACCGCTACGCCTGGTACAAGGCCGATCCCCAACTCCAGGCGGCCCATGCCGCCGCGCCCTGGATGGTGACCTGGGACGACCACGAGGTGGAAAACGACTACGGCGACGACCAGGACCGCAGCAATCCCGACCCTGCGATATTCCTCAAACGGCGGGCCGCCGCCTACCAGGCCTTCTACGAGAACATGCCGCTGCGCCGCACCCAGCGCCCGGTGGGCCCCGACATGCTGCTGTACCGCGGCCGAAGCTGGGGCGACCTGGCCCGGTTCCAGTTGCTGGACACCCGGCAATACCGCAACCACCGTACCTGCGACGCCATCTCGGACGGCAAGCGCATTCCGATGGATTGCCCGGAACGGTCCGACCCAGCGCGCTCTGTGCTGGGCGCGCGTCAGGAGCGCTGGCTGCAAGGCGAGTTCCGCGCCACCCGGGCGCGGTGGAATGTGCTCGCCCAGCAGTACCTGATGGGGCAGCTGATGACGGCCCTCGGCAAGGTCGGCAACGACGGATGGGACGGGTATGTGGCGAGCCGCCAGCGGGTGCTGGAAGGCTGGCGCGACGCGAAGGTTTCCAATCCCGTCGTCCTGGGCGGGGACATCCACTGTTTCTTCGCCGGCGACCTGACGCTCACCCCCGACGGCCCGCCGGTGGCCAGTGAATTCGTGGGCGGCTCGATCAGCTCGCTGGGCGCCTCCGCCAAGGATATGGGCCTGCTGCTGGCCGGCAATCGGCGGCTTTCCTATGGCGAAGGCGAAAAGCGGGGCTATGGCCGGGTGATCCTGACGCCCAAGGCCTGCGAGGTCACCTTCCGAGGCGTCGAGAACGCGCTGGTCGAAGGCTCGCCGGTCCGCGACATCGCGAAGTTCGTGGTGGAGGACGGCGTGCGGGGGTTCCATCGCGCGTGAACATTGACCGCGACGCGCCCGGCGTGTTGTTCGGCGTGAACCGGTCCAACCGCGAGGTGGTGGCCATGCGGCTGCCGCCGCTGGAGAGCAAATGAATCGCCGCACCCTCCTGGCGCTGGGCGCCTGTGCCTGGCTCGCCGCCTGCCAGCCCTCCGCGCCGCCGAAGACCGAAGAGATCGTCTTCTCGATTCTCTCGGCCGAGTGCCAGGCCAGCGCGGAAAAGGACTTCCAGCCCCTGCTGGACGGCATGGCCACGGCGCTGGGCCAGCCGGGGAAGGCCTGCTACGGCTCCAACTACACCGCCCTGGTTGAGGCCATGCGGTTCAAGCAGACCGCCCTGGGCTGGTTCACCAACCAGTCGGGGCTCGAGGCGGTGCGCCGTTCGAACGGCGAGGTCTTCGCGCGGACGACGAATGCCCAAGGCCCCGATGGCTATGAGGCGGTGATCGTGGTCCGGAAGGGTTCGGGACTTACGCTGGATCGCATCCTGGCCTGCGACCAGACGCTGAACTTCGGCATGGGCGACGCCAAGTCGACGTCGGGCACCCTGGCGCCGATGACCTTCCTCTTCGCGCCGCGCAAGATCGACCCTGCGACCTGCTTCAAGACCGTCCGGTCCGCCAACCACGAAACCAACCTGTTCTCGGTCTCCGGTGGACTGCTGGACGCGGCGACCAACAACACCGCCTCGATCGACCGGATGACGCTTCTGCAGACCGACCTGGCGAAGAAGACGCTGGCCAACCTGGAGATCGTCTGGCGCTCGCCTCGCATCCCGGAAGACCCGCTGGTCTGGCGCAAGGACCTGGACCCGGCCCTCAAGGCGCGGATCGCCAAGTTCCTGTTCAACTATGGCAAGGGCGATACGCCCGAGGCTCTGCGGCAGAAGGCGATCATGACCCAGCTTCAGCTGCGGGTCTTCGAGCCCGCCGACGACACCCACCTGCTGCCGGTGCGCGAGATGGAGGCCACCGGCCAGCTGATCACTGCCCGCAACGACAAGGACGCCGCCGCCGCCGCCAAGGCCGAAGCCGCCTTGGCCGAGATCGCCAAGGAACGCGCGGCGCTGAAGTAGTCTGCTGCGCCAGCCTCGTCGGCGAAGCAACCCCTCCACCGCCTTCGGCGGTCCCCCTCCCCCCCAAGCGGGGAGGACCAGCATGGTGAGGCCCCTGGTCCTCCCCACGACGTGGGGAGGGGAACCACGCGCAGCGTGGTGGGGGGGTTACGTGGAAGGCCCGCCTACCCCTCGCGCATCAGGAAATGTCCGGTCATGCCGGCGACGGGCTGAGCGCGGCTGTCCTGCCAGCATTCGACCTGGACGTTGGCGACCCGTCGGCCGACCTTACGCAGGGACGCGCGGGCGAAGAGGTCCTGGGCGCGGCCCGAGCGCAGGTATTCGATGGTGATGTCGATGGTCTTGGGCGTGCGCCCCGCAGGCTCGGACAGGGACAGCTGCGCCAGGGCCGTCATCTCCATGAACGCCCCCAGAACCCCGCCGTGGATGGCCGGAAGCATCGGGTTGCCAATCAGGTGCGGGGAAAAAGGCAGGACGGCGGTCATCTCGTCGCCCGCCAGCTCGACCCGCATGCCGAGGAACCGCACATAGGGCACGCGCTGCAGGAACGCATCCAGTCGCTGGATCGCGGCCGGGTCCATCTTCAGCCGCGCGCCGTGAACATGAAGGCCGCCTGGGCGATGGCCACCGGGTCGGCCGGATCCAAATCCCACGCCTGGGCGCGGACGAAGCCCACCGAGCGGGTGATCTTGAAGCAGTTGGCCTCGACGGTGATGCCCGCCCGCGGCGCGGCGGCGCGCAGGTGGTCGATGCGCAGGTCCAGGGTGGCGATGGGCTGGGGCGTCGCATTGGCTGAATTCACGGCCAGGCCGCAGGTATGGTCGATCAACGCCGTCAGGGCGCCGGACGCGATCACCCCGGTCTCCGGATCGCCCACCAAGTCCTCGCGCCACTCGATCTTCATCACCCCGCGCCCGGACGCCATGCTGACCAGCGTCATGCCCAGGGCCCCGGCGTGCGGCACGAACTGAGTCATCCGGTCCGGTAACGGGGCCGTTTCGTAGGTCGGCGCCGGATCGGGCTGGGGGGTGTCGGACATGGGCAAGCGGTAGGCGCCTGACGCGCGGGTAAGTCAATCGACGCAGAACCCGCGCGCAACCGTTCCACGCGCCTTACATTGGGACACCATGATCCGTCCCCTGGACCTGCTCTGCCCCCGGCCCGAGGGCCTCTACTGCCCGCCGGGCGACTTCTACATCGATCCCGTGCGCCCGGTGGCGCGCGCGGTGATTACGCACGGCCACGCCGACCACGCCCGGGCCGGTCACGAGGCGGTGCTGGCGACGCCGCAGACGTTGGACATCATGGGCGAGCGCTATGGCCAGGACTTCGCGGTCGCGCGCCAGGCCGGCGCCTACGGCGAGGTCGTCCATCGCGACGACGTGTCGGTGACCCTGGTGCCAGCGGGCCACGTGCTGGGGTCGGCCCAGGCCGTGGTGCAGTGGAAGGGCCTGACCATGGTTGTCAGCGGCGACTACAAGCGCCGTCGCGACCCCACCTGCCTCGCCTTCGAACCGGTCCCGTGCGACGTGTTCATCACCGAGGCCACGTTCGGCCTGCCGGTGTTCCGCCACCCGGACAGCGGCGAGGAGGTGGCGCGCCTGCTCCGTTCCGTGGCGCAGTTTCCCGAGCGCTGCCACATGATCGGCGCCTATGCGCTGGGCAAGGCGCAGCGGATCATCCGCCTCCTGCGCGAGGCGGGATGGGACCGCACGATCTATGTCCATGGCGCGCTGGAGCGGCTGAACCGCCTTTATGAGCGCGAGGGCGTGGATCTGGGGCCCATCCTGCCGGCCACGGGGCTGAAGGCGAATGCGCTGGGGGGCGAGGTGGTCATCGCCCCGCCGTCCGCGACCCAGGACCGCTGGGCGCGCCGGTTCGCCGATCCCGTGCTGGCCTTCGCCTCGGGCTGGATGCTGGTCAGGGCTCGCGCCCGTCAGCGAGGCGTGGAACTGCCGCTGGTCCTGTCCGATCACGCCGACTGGCCCGAGCTGATCGCCACCTTCACGGAGCTGAAGCCGGAAGAGGTGTGGATCACCCACGGGCGCGAGGAAGGCCTGCTGCGTTGGTGCGAGGTCAACGGCCAGAAGGCGAGGGCGCTGCGGCTGGTCGGCTACGAGGAAGA
>JANPKX010000584.1:0-6931 GCA_031426235.1 Alphaproteobacteria bacterium
GGATGTCGGCCTTCCACGTCGGCATGCGCCTCGACCATCCGATCGGCGGTGTCTGGATCGGAGAGGACCTTGGCCAGGCGCCCGCCGTGCAGGTGGGGATCACCTTTGCGGCGGCTGGGGCGCTGCTGGCGGCCGCCTTCGGCTTCGGCGCCGTCTACGCCATTCGCCGGACCGGCTCGAGCCTGATGCTGGCGGCGATGTCCGGGGTCGCGGCCCTGCAGGCCATGGTCGAAAACGTCCGCCATCTGGTCCGCTACGACTATCCGTTCCATGCATGGCGGGTGGGCGCCATCTGGCTGCTGGCGGTGACATTCGCGGTCCTGCTGGCGACCTACGCCGGCGCACGGTTTGCACCCCGGCGGCGCAACCAGATTCTTGCAGGCGCCGTGGTCCTCGTGCCTGCGTCCTTCGTCGTCCCCGGCTTTGACGGCAAGACCGGATGGGCGCTGGTGATCGGCGTCGGCTTGGCTGGCGTCGCCGCGGCGCTGGGGGTGCGCCAACGGCTCTCCGGCGCGAGACCGGTGCTGGCCTACCTGGCGACCTTCCTGATCGTCGTTTTTGCGAAGCCGGAATGGCTGCTCGACCTCTCATTCTTCCTCCTTGCGGCGAGCCTGATCCTGCCGCTCCTGGTGGCCGATGTGGTGCGCCTGGGCCGTGATGATCGACACCGCGAGGCCGCCCTTACGCGCGCCGCCAGCCGCCCGGATCGGCTGACCGTGACCACCGCTCGCGGGGTCGAACTCACCCCGCTCGGAGACATCGTCGCCATCCTGGGCGCCGACGACTACGCGGACCTGCGCCTGAGCAATGGTCGAAGCCTGCTGCATTCCGCACGGCTCGAGCGGCTGGAGGCTCAGCTTCCCGACAGCTTCATCCGCATCCACCGCTCGGTCATCGCCAACCTCGCCCACGTCGAGCGCCTGGAACGCGACGGCGCGCGCTGGCGGTTGCACATGTCCGAAGGGGCCGCGTTGCCCGTGAGTCGATCCCGCCTGCCCGCGCTGCGCGAGGCGCTCGACCCTCCGCCCCTGCCGATGCGCGCCACGGCTTGACGGATACGGCGGCGGGGGCCCATCCGGGGACCGTCCCGGAGGATGCCATGCTGCTTGTCGAAAAGGACGGCCCGGTCGCCGTCGTCACCCTTAATCGGCCCGAGGCGATGAACGCGCTCTCCAAGGCCCTGCGCGGGGCCCTGGCCGAGGCCATGGCGACCCTCGACGCCGATCCGGACATCAAGGTGATCGTGCTCACCGGCGCGGGGACACGCGCCTTCACGGCGGGCCTGGACCTCAAGGAGCTGGCCACTGACCCCCTGGGCATGGGCGCGGCCAACGCCACGGAGGCGCAGGCCAACCCGGCCCTGGCCGTGCTGGGCTGCTCCAAGCCCATCGTCGGGGCGATCAACGGCGTGGCCATCACCGGCGGCTTCGAGGTGGCCCTGGCCTGCGACGTGCTGATCTGCTCGACCAACGCCCGGTTCGCCGACACCCACGCCCGGGTGGGGATCACCCCGGGCTGGGGCCTGTCGCAGAAGCTGTCGCGAGCCATCGGCCCCTACCGCGCCAAGGAACTGAGCCTTACCGGCAACTTCCTCGACGCCCAGACGGCGCTGGAATGGGGCCTGGCCAACCGGGTGGTGGCGCCGGAAGACCTGATGCCCCAGGCGATCAAGCTGGCTCACGACATGGCCCAGATCGATGGCGAGATGCTGGTGACCTACAAGGCGATGATCGACGACGGCTACGCCCAGACGCTGGCCGACGGCCTGGCCCTGGAGCACACCCGCTCGGTAGCCCACAACGCCCTCGTGACCCCCGAAATGGTCGAGCAACGCCGCCTGGCCGTCCAGGCCCGGGGGCGGGCGCAGTAGTCCCAACCTCCCCCAACTTGGGGAGGGACAATGGCCCCAAACGCCAAACGGCCCCGCCTGTCGCCAGACGGGGCCGTTCGATGATTCGAAGAGGCTGTTGGGAGCCTAGTCTTCCTTCGGCGTCAGGACCTGGCGGCCCTTGTACATGCCGGTCTTCAGGTCGACGTGGTGCGGGCGCTTCAGCTCGCCGGTTTCCTTGTCCTCGTGAAAGGAGTTCGGGCCGAGCGCGTGGTGCGAGCGGCGCATGTTCCGCCGCGAGGGCGAAGTTTTGCGTTTAGGAACAGCCATCGGAATGTCTCGTGGGCGCGGAAAGGAACCGGTGGCCTCCGAGGTGCAGAACCTGGGCCGCCAATGTGAGCGCGGGCTTATGCATGAAACCCCGCCCGCGATCAAGCCACCTGCACGGGGTCAGACCAGCCGGCTCCGGACCTTGGCCGCGCCGATGAAGCTGGCGAACAGGGGGTGGGGGTCGAAAGGCCGGCTTTTGAGTTCAGGGTGGAACTGGACGCCGATGAACCAGGGATGGTCGCCGCGCTCGCACAACTCAGGCAGGACACCGTCGGGCGAGAGGCCGGAGAAGGTCAGGCCGGTCTTCTCGATGGCTTCACGGTAGGCGATATTCACCTCATAACGGTGGCGATGGCGCTCGGAAATCGTCGGCGCTCCGTAGATTTCCGCAACGCGACTGCCCGGCGTCAGCACGGCCTCATAGGCGCCGCAGCGCATGGTGCCGCCCAGGTTATCGCCCTCGCCGCGAATCTCCTTGGCATTGCCATTCACCCACTCGGTCATCAGGCCGACGATGGGTTCGGAGGTCGGCCCGAACTCGGTTGAGGAGGCGTTCCGGATGCCCGCCAGATTTCGCGCGGCCTCGATCATCGCCATCTGCATGCCGAAGCAGATGCCGAAATAGGGGATGGCGTGCTCGCGGGCGAACCGCACCGCCTGGATCATGCCCTCGGAGCCACGCTCTCCGAACGCGCCGGGCACCAGGATGCCATGCACGCCCGTCAGCCGCTCGCCGATCAACGCTTCCTCGGTCTCAAAGACCTCGCCTTCGATCCACTCGAATCTGACCCGGACATTGTTGGCGACGCCGCCATGGATCAGGGCCTCGATCAGGGATTTGTAGGCGTCGGTCAGGGCCGTGTACTTGCCGACGATGGCAACGTTTACCTCGCCATCGGGGTGGCTGAGGGTGTGGGAGATCTGCTCCCAACGGGCCAAGTCCGGCTGGGGCGCCGTGTCCTTCATCCCGAAGACGTCCAGCACCTCCGCGTCCAGACCCTGGTCATGGTAGTCCAGCGGCACCGCATAGATGTTGGCGCTGTCCATGGCCTGGATCACGGCGCTGGGGCGCACGTTGCAGAACTGGCCGATCTTGCGCCGTTCGCCGTCGGGGATCTCCATCTCGCAGCGGCAGAGCAGGATGTCGGGCTGGATGCCGATAGAGCGCAGTTCCTTGACTGAATGCTGGGTCGGCTTGGTCTTCATCTCGCCGGCGGTCTTGATGTAGGGCAAGAGGGTCAGGTGGATGTAGCAGGCGTGGCCGCGAGGTAGCTCCTGGCCGAGCTGGCGGATCGCCTCGAAGAACGGCAGGCCCTCAATGTCGCCGACCGTGCCTCCCACCTCGACCAGCACGAAGTCGACCCCCTCGCCCGGATCGGACAGGACGAATTCCTTGATCTCGCCGGTGACGTGGGGAATCACCTGCACGGTGGCGCCCAGGTAATCGCCTCGGCGCTCCTTCTCGATGATCGTCTTGTAGATCTGGCCCGTGGTGATGTTGTCGGCCCGCGTCGCGTTGACGCCGGTGAACCGCTCATAGTGACCCAGGTCGAGGTCAGTCTCGGCGCCGTCATCGGTGACGAACACCTCGCCGTGCTGAGTCGGGCTCATCGTGCCCGGATCTACATTGAGATACGGATCAAGCTTGCGCAGACGGACCTTGTAGCCTCGCGCCTGCAGAAGCGCGCCAAGAGCGGCGGACGCCAGACCTTTACCCAGGGAGGAGACCACGCCGCCGGTGATGAAGATGTACCGGGCCATGGGCGTTCAGGTTAGCGGCGATTCGGTCACGGCGCGCCGCCCGATTCGCCGTCATCCACGACTTTCGCAGACTATGGCTTCGCCGGCGGGGCGGCGGCGGGTTCAGGGACGGGCGTTGCACTGAAGGGATTGTTCAGCGTCGGCGTCGGCGCCTGCAACGGCGCCGGAGCCGAGCCCGCCGGGCCGGGCTGGGCGGTGCCTGCCGGAGGTTGCGGCGGCTCCTTGCTCAGATCGGCGGGGTTGATTGCATTCACCTTCAGGCGGTCCACGACCGAAGAGGCCCCGCGCTCCCGGCCGGCCACGATGGTGAGAAGCAGGCCAAGGGCGAAGAAGGTGCCGCCCAGGACCCAGGTCACACGGGTCAGCAGGTTGCCGGCGCCGCGGGCCGTCATGAACCCTGAATTCCCGCCATCGACGCCCAGCGCGCCACCCTCGGACCGCTGCAGAAGCACCAGCACGATCAGGAAGAAGGCGACGATGACCTCAATCACCAGCAGGAGGTTCAGCAGCATACGGATCAGCCCATGCGTTCAGGCGGCGCGAACCGCCGGAAATGAAGCGCGCGCTCTAACACCACGCCGCTATCAAGGCCATAGCTAGTGCGCGCCGGGGCCCGCGCAAGCAATCAGCCCCTCAGGCCGCCCGGATGATCCCGAGGAAGTCTTCGGCTTTCAGGGAGGCGCCGCCGACCAAGGCGCCGCCGACCTCGTCAGCGTGCAGGATCTCGGCGGCGTTGGACGGCTTCACTGAGCCGCCGTAAAGGATGGGCACGGCGCGTCCTGCCTCGCCGAACATCTGGACCAGCCCCACCCGGATGGCCCGGTGGACGTCCTCGATCTGCGCGGTCGTGGGGGTCAGTCCGGTGCCGATGGCCCAGACCGGCTCGTACGCGACGCAGAAGGCCTTGCCGACGAGGGCCTGCGGAAGCGACCCATGGATCTGCCCGCTGACGACCGCGAGGGCCTGTCCGGCCTCACGCTGCTCCAGCGTCTCGCCGACGCAGACGATCGGCTCCAGGCCTGCGCTCAAGGCTGCTGCGACCTTCTGCGAGACCAGTTCGTCGGTTTCGCCATGGCCGGCCCGGCGCTCCGAGTGGCCGAGGATGACGAGTTCAGCGCCCGCATCCGCGAGTATCGGGGCTGAGACATCGCCGGTAAACGCACCGGCCGCCTCCGGGTGACAATCTTGCCCCCCGACGGATACGCCGGTCCCGTCCAGCGCCAGGCGCATGCGATGGATCAGCACCGACGGTGGGCAGATCGCGACCCGGACGCCCCCGGGGGCCAGGCCGGCGGCCACCGCGCGCGCTTCGGAGAGCGCGCTCTCGAGCCCGTTCATCTTCCAGTTCCCGGCGATCAGCGGCTGCGGTTTGGTCACAAGGTGCTCCTGTGGCGAGGTTGCGGCGCGGTTACGATAACCCACCGGATCTGTCACGCGCTTGCGGGGCTGGCGCCCCCTCCACTATACCGGCCCGTTCATACGTCCCGGGAAAGGACCCGAATGCTCTCCGGCATCCGAAATTTCGCGAAATCCTGGCCTGCGAGGATTCTGATGGGCGTCCTGGCTCTCAGTTTTGTCGGATGGGGCGTGCAGCAGGGCGGGGTCGCGGCGATCAGCGGCGACCAGATCATCAAGGCGGGCTCCCGTGTCATCGCCTCGGCCGAGTTCCGCCGGGAGTACGACAGCCAGAAGAAGCGGATCGAAAGCCAGTCGGGCCAGCCGATCACGCCGGAACAGGCGGACGAGGGCAACCTGGTCGGTCAGGTGCTGAACGGCCTGGCCACCCGCGAGTCGTTTGCGGAGCTGCTTACGCGCGTCGGCATCCGGCCGTCCGACAAGCTGGTGCTGGCTCAGATTTCGAAGATCCCCGCCTTCTTCGACCCGATCACCGGCAAGTTCGACGACAAGACCTTTCGGCAGCGTCTGGGCGAGAACGGCCTGACCCCACCCATGTTCGACCGCGTCCTGCGGGATGAGATCGCCGCCCAGCACTGGGTGGTCGCGATCCAGAACGGCTTTGCAACGCCGCGCAGTTACGGCGCGTTGGCTGCGGTCTTCGCGCTGGAATCCCGTGACCTGTCCTACTTCATGCTGGCGCCGGGAAGCGTGCCGCCGCCCGCGGCCCCGACTGACGCCCAGCACGCCGCCTTCATGCGCGAGAACAAGGACGCCTTCGCGGTGCCCGAGATGCGGACCCTCACGATCGTTCCGTTCACGACCGCTGCTGCACAGGCCGCGGTCGCCGCGACGCCGGTCGATCCGACCGAACTCCAGAAGCGCTTCGATTTCCGCAAGGACACCCTGTCCAAGCCCGAGACCCGAAGCCTGGTGCAGATCCCGGTGAAGGATCAGGCGGCGGCCCAACAGGCGATCGCCCGCCTAGGGCGCGGTGAGGCGCCGACCGCCATCGCCAAGTCGCTGGGCGTCGACGCCATCACCTTCGAGGATAAGCCGATGACCGCTGTGTCGGACCGCAAGGTGGGTCAGGCGGCTTTCAAGCTGCCCATCGGCCAGGTGGCCGCGGTCCAGGGCGACTTGGGCCTTGCGGTGGTCAAGGTCGTGGCGATCAGCCCGGGTCGCGAAGTGACGCTCGAAGAGGTGCGCCCGGCCATCGAGGCCGAAATCCGCAAGGATGCTGTCGCCGACAAGGTCTACGCTCAGACCCAGGCTTTCGAGGACACCAGTCAGGGCGGCGCGAGCCTCGCCGACTCGGCCAAGAAGGCCGGGGTTCCGATTCAGACCATTGGCCCGATCACCGCCCAGGGGATCGATCTTTCGCGCAGGCAGTACCAGCTTCCGCCAAAGATTCTGGAGACCGCGTTCAAACTTCCCGCGGGCGGCGTGAGCGAGATCACCGAACTGGGCGAAGGCCAGTACTTCGTCGTGCGGATCGAGAAAATCACGCCGGCCCATCAGCAGGCCATCAACGAAATCCGGGCGCCGCTGACCCAGGCGTGGATGCAGCGCGAGATCACGCGCGCGCTGGAAGCCAAGGCGCAGGGCCTCCTGGCC